>NZ_JBSIUP010000025.1:0-39047 GCF_053654055.1 Ursidibacter sp. B-7004-1
TTTTTGCAAATAATCATAGAAAACAGACCGCTTTTGTATTACTAATTTGTACAATTTGTACCATTATTTTTACAGTGAAAATATGTCGTTACAATTTTGTTTTCTTCTGCTAGAATGCACCGCTTTCTAACTTGGAGACAATATGAAAAATAAAATTTTAGGTAGTGCCTTGATTATTGCAGGGACAACAATCGGGGCAGGAATGTTGGCAATGCCACTAACTTCTGCGGGTATGGGCTTTGGAATGACGGTTGTTTTGCTAGTTGGGTTGTGGGGCTTATTAACTTACACAGGCTTACTTTTTATGGAAGTGTACCAAACAGCAAAACAGCAAGATGTTGGGGTAGCTTCTTTAGCTGAACAGTATTTTGGAATGATTGGACGAGTACTGGCGACAGTGAGTTTGTTAGTTTTACTTTATGCATTATTGGCGGCTTATATTACGGGTGGTGGTTCATTACTCTCAGGGGTATTACCGAGTTTTGGCGATGATAGTCATACCTTAAAAGTAGGTATTTTACTCTTTACCTTAATTCTTGGTGCATTTGTTGTTATTGGGATTAAAGGAGTGGACGGTTTAACTCGCTTACTCTTTATCGGTAAGATCATTGCATTTGTATTTGTATTATTGATGATGTTACCAAAGTCAAAATTAGAGAATTTAACCGCAATTCCATTAGATAATTTATTAGTGGTTTCAGCCGTACCGATTTTCTTCACTTCTTTTGGTTTCCACGTCATTATGGGAAGTATCAATAGCTATTTAGAAGCGGATATTCGTAAAATTCGTGTCGCAGTTATTATTGGGACGTTAATTCCACTCACCGCTTATTTATTATGGCAATTAGCCACTCACGGTGTATTAAGTCAAAATGAATTTGTCGCATTGCTTAATCAAGATCCAACGTTAAATGGGCTAGTGAAAGCCACAACACAGATTACAGGTAGCTCAATTTTAGGTGAAATGGTGCGTTTATTCTCATCATTAGCACTAATTACTTCTTTTTTAGGAGTAGCAATGGGGATTTTTGAAGGTGTTGGCGATCTATTAAAACGCTTTAACTTACCAAATAATCGAGTGGTTTTAACCCCATTAACATTCTTGCCACCACTGGCTTTCGCATTATTCTATCCAAATGGCTTTATTGCAGCATTAGGTTATGCAGGTTTACTCTTTGCTTTCTATGGCTTATTGTTACCAATTGCTTTAGCGTGGAAAGCAAGACAATTACACCCAAATCTGCCATATCGTGTTGCTGGCGGCAATGTGGGATTAGCGATTGCTTTTGTAATGGGAATTATCATTATGGTGATTCCATTCTTAATTGAGAAAGGTATTTTACCCGCAGTCGCTGGTTAGTTTTTCATTTATTGAGAGATCCGATCGCACAAGCGGTCGGATTTTTTTATTTTTTTGCAAATAATTTTAGACCTAATAAACATAACTCGGTAGAATGATTCAAGCAGAATAAAAGGCGAAAAAAGTAGAATAAAACGCTAAAAAGGAGAAAAAATGGAAAATAAAAAACTACCTAAAGCCCTTGACGCCATTGATCTAAAAATTCTGAATGAATTGCAACGCAATGGCAAAATTTCTAATATCGAATTATCTAAACGAGTCGGGCTTTCTCCAACACCTTGCTTGGAACGAGTGAAACGTTTGGAAAAACAAAATGTCATAATGGGCTACCGAGCTTTGCTTAATCCAGAATTATTGGAAGCCCCGTTATTAGTTATTGTTGAAATTACCCTTATTCGTGGTAAACCAGATGTATTTGAAGAATTTAATATTGCTGTACAGCAACTTGATGAAATTCAAGAATGTCATCTTGTTTCAGGAGATTTCGACTATCTACTCAAAACTCGTGTAGCAGATATGGCGGCTTATCGTAAATTGTTAGGTACTACTTTACTACGTTTACCAGGGGTAAACGATACTCGCACTTATGTGGTAATGGAAGAAGTGAAGCAAACGAATTATTTGTTATTAAAATAAGGACTTATTGTGATTCAGCGTTTAAAAGGGAAAGATAATATTGTTAAGTTTGTGCTATTACTAATGGCAACGCTAGGTATTTATTTAATTATTGCGTGGGCGAGTTATAGTCCGCTTGATAATGCGTGGTCGGTAGCAAGTAGTGTAACGGAAAGCACCTTAAATAAAACAGGTTTTTTAGGGGCTTGGCTTATTGACGTATTATTTGCAATGTTTGGTAAAGTCGCCTTTATTGTTCCTTTTGCTTTGTTTGGTGTACCTTGTTACTTATTACTTGGGCGTCTATCTTCGGGTCTCGATCTTCGTCATATTGGGCTATGGATACTAAGCTTTCTCTGCTTTATGGTTGGGGTTGCTGGAATTGCTAACGTGCTATTGTCAAATTCAGCTTACTATTTAGCGGGTGGTTTTATTGGGGGGATATTATTCAGTAGTATTGGAGAAACTCTCGGGCAATTTGGGGTATTACTAATTGGTTTAATTTTAACTGTTCTAGGGTTTTATTTCTGTTCAGGGCAAGTATTACTTCAATTATTTAACCGTTTATATGATTGGATCACTGAAAATAAACAATCACAAAGTTCTCAATCTGAAGAATATACAGAATCACAAAATACGGCTGAAACTGATCGTATTCAAGAAGAGATTGATGTTGCATCTCATTCTAAACCGAGTGTCGAAAATCAGCAGTTTACCGATGTGTCTGTGTTTACTCGCCCAACAATTAAGGGCTTAAAAACGGTTTCACCAGAACAATTTACAACAGAACCTGTGGTGGTAGATCAATCTTTAGTAGCTGATGAAATAACAGATGTTTCTTTATTTAAGCCTGAAGTGATACAAGCAACTTTACCTAAAGTTACTGTACCACAATCAACGGCACCATTTACTGAAAATGCTATCAATGAAGAAGTTGTATCATTTGAACAAGCTGAAGAAATAGTGGAAATGCCCCCTAGTGCTTTTCCTAAGGTGCGTTTAAATAATGATAGTTTATTTGTTGCTCCACAGTCGATAGTTGAATTGTCTGAGAATGTGGATATTACTGATGATAAGCAAGAGCTATTCGCAGAGAGTTCTTCTATATCAAAAATTTCAGTTCCGTCATTTGATAATGAACAGGGTGTTAAGCCTAAATTTATGCAACCAGATATACAATCTACAGTATCAGATGTGAATGATGAAAGTTGGTCTGAAACCTATACTCCGAAGGTTGAAATTGTACCGCCTACACAAGCGGTAAGTCCTGTGGAATCTGTTGCAAAAAATATAGGAAATCCGACCGCTACATCATCAGTAAGCTATCCGAAAGGTTATGGAGATTCATTAGTACACCCCCTGTTACAGCGTCAAAAAAGTGTAGAAAAACCGACTACACCATTACCAACCTTGGATTTATTATCACAAGGAAAAGTAGAAACTCAGCAAATTACTGAACAAGAAATTCGTGAAACATCAGCAAGAATTGAGCAAGAGTTAGCTAATTTTGGTGTAAAAGCGACCGTAGAAGATGTACTTGTTGGGCCTGTGGTAACCCGTTATGAAATTTTGCCAGCAGCAGGGGTAAAGGCGACTAAAATCACAAATTTAGATAGTGATTTAGCTCGTTCGTTAATTTTCAAAGCGATTCGTATTACTGATGTTGTTCCTGGTAAACCTTATATGGGAATAGAAACGCCGAATCGTCATCGTGAAACTGTATGGCTGCGTGATGTGCTAAATAGTGATGCGTTTCGTCATAGTAAAGCGACTTTACCTATGGCATTAGGAAAAGATATCAGTGGGGAGCCTGTTGTTGTTGATATGGCAAAAATGCCCCATTTACTTGTTGCAGGACAAACGGGCGGTGGTAAGTCCGTTGGGGTAAATACAATGATTTTGAGTTTATTATTTAAACTCACTCCTGAACAAGTTCGTTTTATTATGATCGACCCTAAAGTTGTGGAGCTATCTATTTATAACGATATTCCACATTTACTTACTCCCGTAGTAACCGATATGAAAAAAGCAGAAAATGCGTTGCGTTGGGCAGTGGAAGAGATGGAACGCCGTTACTTACTGGTGAGTAGTTTAAGTGTACGCAATATTGAAGGCTATAATGACAAGATCAAACAGGCGGAAGAAATGGGCTTACCGATCCCAAATCCATTGTGGCGACCAGGCGATACAATGGACGCTCTACCACCACCATTAGAGAAAATGAGTTACATTGTTTTAATTGTTGATGAGTTTGCAGATCTAATGATGTCCGCAGGTAAGCAGGTTGAAGATCATATAATGCGAATTGCTCAAAAAGCACGAGCTGTCGGGATTCATTTAATTTTAGCTACTCAACGCCCATCTACGGATGTGATTACAGGGGTAATTAAAGCGAATATTCCAAGCCGTATAGCCTTTACGGTGGCAAGCCAAATTGACTCTCGTACTATTTTAGATAAAGGTGGTGCAGAAAGCTTATTAGGGCGTGGTGATATGCTTTATTCAGGTGCGGGAAGTCCTGAAATTATTCGTGTTCACGGTGCCTTTATGAGTGATGAAGATGTGCAACGAGTGGCAGATAACTGGCGAGCCAGAGGAAAGCCAAACTATATTGATAGTATTGTGGCATCTCAAGAAGATGACAATGAAGAGGGTGGTATGCGTAGTAGCAGTGAGTTAGATCCACGTTTTGACGAAATCGCTCAATTTATGATTGATGGTGGAGCGACTTCAATTAGCGGTATTCAACGCCGTTTCTCTCTTGGTTTTAACCGAGCAGCTCGTATCATCGATCAGCTTGAAGAACAAGGGATTTTATCTAGCCCTGATAGTCGTGGTAAAAGAGAAGTTTTGGCTCGTTAGTTCCAGTATGGAAAATACAAGCGGTGAGTATTAGTAAATTTTTACAATAATCTGACCGCTTGAAATTTAAAGGTTGGACTGATAACTGAAAAATAAAAATAGTTAGGAAAGATATGCGCTTAGATAATGAAAGAGAAAGCCGAAACGTAGAAGATCGCCGAAGTCAATCAAGTTATGGTAGTCATCGAATGCCTGTTGGTAAAAAAGGTGGATTGCTTGGTTTTATTATCCTGTTAGTCGGTGCTTATTATGGTATCGACCTTTCTGGTGTTGTTGGTTTCGGACAAGAAGAGAATTATCCACAAACTCAGCAAACTCAAAATATTTCCGCTGAAGAAGCAGAACTTAATACACTCTCTCGTAAAGTGCTTTATACCACTGAGAGAGTTTGGGGAGAGTATTTTCGTAAAAATGGTTTAACTTATCGAGAGCCGACTTTAGTGCTATATCGAGGTGCAACATCAACGGCTTGCGGCACAGGGCAATCAGTAATGGGACCTTTTTATTGTCCTGCGGATGAGAAAATTTATCTTGATCTCTCTTTTTATGACGATATGAAATATAAGTTAAAAGCCGCAGGAGATTTTGCTTTCGCTTATGTGATTTCTCACGAAGTTGGGCATCATATTCAACATCAGCTAGGTATTACAGCTAAAACACAACAGGCACAACGTAATGCAAGTAGCCGTAGGGATGCAAATCAGATTTCAGTGAATGTTGAACTACAAGCTGACTGTTTTGCTGGTGTTTGGGGACATCAAATTTAAAAAGAAGGAAAACTGGAAGACGGTGATGTAGAGGAGGCTTTCTTGGCTGCGGAATCTATCGGCGATGACCGATTACAAAAACAGAGCCAAGGTCGAATTATTCCTGATAGTTTTACACACGGCTCTTCTGCACAGCGTTTAGCTTGGTTTAAAAAAGGATTGCAGTCAGGCAACCCAAATGTCTGTAATACATTTGTGCAATAGATTAAAAAATAATCTTTTGTATCACTGTACTATTAAAATAGTACAAAATAGTTTGACAATAATAAGGGATTATTCTACTTTATTGCCATCTAAATGACGGGTAGCAAGTTGCTATTTGTTAAAGGGATTTATGATTAACTTTATTTAAAGAGATGTTGTATGACTTATAGAAACGATGATGTCCGTATCAATAATATTGAAGAATTATTACCACCAGTTGCTTTATTAGAACGTTTTCCTGCGAGTGATATTGCTGCCGATACGGTATCGAAAGCACGTTCTGCGATTCATAAAATTTTACACGGTGCAGATGACCGCTTATTAGTTGTAATTGGGCCTTGCTCTATTCACGATCCAAAAGCAGCATTAGAGTATGCAGAAAAAATTCGTGGAATGCGTGCAAACCCCAAAATCAACCAAAATTTAGAAGTGGTAATGCGAGTTTATTTTGAAAAACCGCGTACAACAGTTGGCTGGAAAGGTTTGATTAACGATCCTTATTTAAATGAAACCTTTGCATTAAACGATGGTTTACGCATTGGGCGTAAAGTTTTATCAGATATTAACGATTTAACTGTTCCCGCTGCAGGTGAATTTTTAGATATGATCACTCCACAATATGTTGCAGATTTTATGAGTTGGGGAGCGATTGGTGCGAGAACAACTGAATCACAAGTCCATCGTGAATTAGCATCAGGGCTTTCTTGTGCAGTAGGTTTCAAAAATGGTACAAATGGCGGGGTAAAAATCGCTTTAGATGCCATAGGTGCAGCAGAAGCTCCTCACCATTTCTTATCGGTAACAAAATTTGGACATTCAGCGATCGTTTCTACGCAAGGTAATCCTGATTGTCATATTATTTTACGAGGTGGAGATAATGGTACAAACTATGATGCAGAATCTGTTGCTAAAGTTTGTGCAGATATTGAAAAATCTGGTCGCCGTCCGCACGTTATGATCGATTTTAGCCACGCAAACAGCCAAAAACAGTTTAAACGCCAATTAAATGTAGCGGATTCAGTTTGCGAGCAGATTGCTAACGGTTCAAACTTTATTTCAGGCGTAATGATTGAAAGTCATTTAGTTGAAGGTCGTCAAGACTTAGTAACTGGGAAAGAATTAACCTACGGACAAAGTATTACTGATGGCTGTATTGGTTGGGAAGATAGTGAAAAAGTATTATTCCAATTAGCTGAAGCCGTTGAACAGCGTCGTAAATTAAATGGATAAATAATTAAGCTGCTTTTATAAGGATAGTCAGATTATTGGCGAACTTATTTAGTGTAGGGTGGGTCTTAGCCCACCACAGATTATTGACAAAGTTTTTTATTCGGACGCACTCAGTGCGTCCCTACAAAGTAAATTAATATTATTGTGTAGGGACGCCACGCTGGCGTCCGTTTATTGAATACAACAAATTAGGGCTTGTCATCAGTCTGAGTGCTTTTTATAAAAGTAGTGCTTTTTGAGTAAGATAATGAAAACAATTTTAGCCTTAGATACAGCCACTGAAGCCTGTTCAGTGGCTTTACTACATCAAGAAAGTATTTCTACTTTAGATGAACTTAGCCCAAGAACTCATACACAACGTATTTTACCGATGATTGATGAGTTATTAACACAAGCCAATTTAAGCATAAAGCAAATTGATTTACTCGCATTTGGGCGTGGTCCTGGGAGTTTTACGGGGGTACGTGTAGGCGTTGGTATTGCTCAAGGTCTAGCTTTAGGTGCGGAATTACCCGTTATTGCGGTATCAAATTTACTAGCAATGGCAGAATGTGCTTATCAGCAATTAGGCAAAACGGAAGTAGTAGCTTTAATTGACGCTCGAATGAATGAAGTTTATTTTGCTCAGTTTAGTCGTAATGAAAAGGGGTGGGGTGAAGTAGTGGCTGAACAAGTTTGTCCACCTGAAAAAGCGATAGAACAAATTCAAATAGAGCGAGATCCTATCGTGGTTGGAACAGGTTGGGCTGCCTATTCGCAATTTAGTGAATCAAACTTACCGCTTGTCGTAAGCGATATTACCTTACCCTCTGCCCGTTATATGCTTTCTCTTGCCGAACAAGCCTATCAGCAAGGGAAAACACAATCAGCAATGGAGATCGAGCCTGTTTACCTTCGTAATGAAGTTACTTGGCAAAAACTCCCACATAAGCGGTAAGATTACATCAATTTTTGGCTATATCATCAGTATTTTTCCCCTCTTTTTTAATAAAGTGAGAGGGGGGTGTGAGCTGTATAAGTCCCTATTCTGATAATTTGATTCCGTAAAAGGCAGTATAGCCAAATGGACTTTGTGTGAAACCTTGAACCCTCTTACTTAGAGGAACGTAATTGATTGAGTGAGCTAGAGGAATAATTGGTGTATTCTGTTGGAAAATATCTACAGCTTGTTGATAGAGTTTAATACGCTCAGCTCGATCTTGTGTTTGAACTGCTTGGTTTAGCAAGTTTTCAAAGGTATCATCAGTCCAACGTGAATAGTTAGTACCTGGAATATTTGACTTACTTAGTAGTGGGAATAAGAAATTATCAGGATCACCATTACGGCTTGTCCAACCGTAAGTGCCAGCAAAAAATTCTCCTTCACGAGTCCGTTTATTAAAGTCAGCCCATTCGTGTGTTACCAATTTTGCTTTAACGCCAATTTTTGCCCAGTCAGCCTGAATAATTTCAGCTGTACGGCGTGGATTAGGGTTAGATGGGCGAACTACTGGCTGAACCCAGATTTCTGTTTCAAATCCATCAGGATATCCTGCTTCTGCGAGTAGTTTTTTTGCTTTGTCTAAATTAAATTCATACTGTTGTAGGTTAGAGTTATAACCGAGAACAGCATCAGGAAAAGGATTGGTGGCTACACTTCCTCCCCCTTGATAAACCGCATCAACTATTGCTTTTTTATCAGTAGCGTGCTGCAATGCTTGACGAACTTTCACGTTATTTAGTGCATCTTTGGTTGTATTTAAACCAATGTAGGCTAAATTTAACCCTTCACGCTCAAGTAAATTGATTTTGGGATCTTGTTTCATTTGTGCGATGTCTGAAATATTAGGGAAATCAATCACATCACATTCCCCAGCTTTTAATTTAGCATAACGAGTTCCTGCATCAGGGGTAATGCTGAAGATAAGGCGTTCTATATCAGCTTTACCTTTCCAATAATCTTTATTGGCTTGATAGCGTACTGCGTGGTCTGTTTGGTAAACTTGAAATACAAATGGGCCTGTTCCAATAGGTTGTTGGTCTAATAATTCAGGTGTATTTTTCTCAAGTAGCTGATCTGCATATTCTTTAGAATAAATAGATAAGAAATCCATCGCAAGCGTGGTAATAAAAGGGGTATTGGGTTGGTTTAAGGTGATTTTGACAGTGTAGTCATCAATTTTTTCTACATTATTTAGAATATTGTGTAAGTTCATCCAGTTAAAATAGAAATATGTACCTGCTGAAACTGTATGGTAGGGGTGATTTTTATCTGCTTGTCGTAGAAAAGAGAAAATTACATCATCTGCATTAAGCGTTCGAGTAGGTGAAAATATTTTGTTGGTATGGAATTTAACATCTTTACGCAAATGAAAAGTGTAGGTTAATCCATCTTCACTGATTTCCCAACGTTCAGCTAAACTTGGCTCAATTTCCAAAGTACCTGCTTTAAACTCAACAAGTCGATTATAAACCTGCTGTGAGCTTGCATTAAAATCGTTAGCATCATTTGTTATAGCTGGGCTAAGTTTCATTGGTGGTGTAGCAATACAGTTTACTAATGTATTAGCAGGTGCAGAAAAAGCAAGAGATGCTGAACCTAGTAAACCTAAAGATATAACTAATTTAGAAAAATGCATAAACCTAGTTCCTTAATGTTTTAATAACTAAAAATTATATGGAAATATACAGGCTATTTTGAAAATTAAAATAACAAAACTAAATAAGTAATAATGAATTAGTATTAGAAGATGTGAAAGGTTAAATTGAGGTTTATAGAAGACCACGATTTGTGATCTTCTATTCCTTATATCAGTTATATGAAAAATGTTACTATTTACTCAAACAACGCTGCGTGTAATGCACGAATAATCTCGTCTGCTTCGTGGTTTTGAACTAATGTACAAACATTATTCGTGCTTGCACCATAGCTAATTAAACGAACATTATAAGGGGCTAGCGTATCAAATAACTGTTTAGCAATACCCGATTGCGTGTGCAAATTGTTACCGATAATAGCCACTAACGCTAAATCAGTTTCTACTTGAACATTGCAATATTGACGAAGTTCGGTTAGTAGCTCTTCAGACAACATATCTGCTCCAGAAGATGCCGAACCTGTTTTATCCAACGTAATTGCAACGCTTACTTCCGAAGTTGTGATCACATCAACTGAAATTTTATGTTTAGTTAAAATAGCAAAGACATTCGCTAAGAAACCTTGAGCGTGTAGCATACTTAAACTAGAGAGTGTTAGTAGAATTTGATTACGGCGTAATGCTAATGCTCGGAAAGTTGGGCGTGGTTGCGGATCACGCGTTACCCAAGTCCCACCTTGTTCAGGAGCTTTACTTGAACCCACATACACAGGAATGTTGCTACGTACTGCTGGTAATAATGTTGCAGGGTGAAGTACTTTAGCACCAAAAGTTGCCATTTCAGCTGCTTCGTTGAAACTAATGGTATCAATACGTTTAGCCATAGGAACAACACGAGGATCGGTTGTATAAATACCAGGAACATCTGTCCAAATTAACACATCATTTGCGTTTAATACTTCTGCTAATAATGCCGCAGAGTAGTCGCTACCACCACGTCCTAGTGTAGTTGTTTTCCCCTCATCATCACGCCCGATAAACCCTTGTGTAATCACAATTTTACCCTCAGCAAGTAACGGTTTTAATACGGCATCGGTTTGTTGTTGAGTTTTTTCATCATTCGGTGCAGCTTTACCAAAATGGCTATTTGTAGCAACAACGTTACGCACATCAACCCATACTGAGGGATAATTTCTTTCTGCTAGTAATTGCGTAAAAATACGGGTGGACATCATCTCACCGTGGCAGATCAGCTCATCAGTTAGTGCTGCAGAAGTCGCTAAGCTAGCAGATTCCGCTAACCCAGTAATATGCTGTAAAATATCTTCAATTTGTCTTGAAACAGCATCAGGTTGTTGTAATTTATTGATAATATTATATTGAATAGCACGAACCGCATCTAAAATTTCACTACGGCGATTAGCATCGCAACCATTTGCGAGTTCAACTAAGTAGTTTGTAACGCCAGCAGATGCGGAAAGAACCACAACTTTTGTATTAGCATCTGCTATTACAATGTTTGCACAGGCAGACATTGCGTCAAAATTAGCCACACTAGTACCACCAAATTTCGCCACAGAAAGATGAGACATATTAGAAATTTCCTATATTATAAAATTGAATTGTGTTTACAAATGCAAGAGATGAGAATAAAAACAGGAAAAATGTAGGTAGTAAATTGTTGGGAAACAAATTTAAGAGCACTCCATTTAAAACACCTTGTTTTAAACGACAGCTGATAGGATTCAACCTGCTCAGCCGATGTTCATTCCTATTCTAGTGAATTCACATCTCGGCAATCATTCCCATCGCTTACCCTCAAACGGTCTAGTTCCCTAAAGTAAGTTACCTGAATGTTGCGCCTCTCCCGCTATAATGTCAGTTTAAGCAATTATAACTTTCTTCCGCTTAACAGCGGAAAACGTGCATAGAAATAACTTTTTATTATTTCAATGTCAAATTAAATTTATTGAACAAGGTTTAAAGAGAATACAAGCGGTTAAATTTCGCCCGTTTTTTGTAAAATCTGCTTTGGAGTTGATAGAAGGGCAGATAGAATAGATAAATTATTCTTCTTTGAAGCAGGAAAGCAAAATGAAATTGAGTAAAGCCATTATTATGGCAAGTTTATTCGTAGCCGCAAATCTAGCGTCTGCAACAGCTTGGGAAAAAATTAGTGTACCAGTACAAGGGAAAGCACAATCTATTGGTGGATATAGCAATGGTTGTATTATTGGGGCTCAACCGTTAGCCTTGAAAGGTGAAGGTTATCAAGTTATCCGCTCAATTAAAAACCGCTATTATGGACACCCACAATTATTGAGTTATTTACAATCTTTAGGACAGAGAGCTAAAAGTGCTGGGGTTCCACCTATTTTAATTGGTGATATGGGAATGCCAGCCGGTGGGCGTTTTTCTTCAGGACACGCAAGCCATCAAACAGGATTAGATGCGGATATTTGGTTGCGTTTTGGACCGATGGACGATGCAACAGCACGTAACCCTGCAGGGTTAGCAACTATTATGGTGGATCGTGCATCAAATGTAGTTGATGAACGTTTATGGACAGCAAATCACACTAATTTATTAAAATTAGCGGCAACAGATCCACGAGTAGATCGTATTTTTGTGAACCCTGCAATAAAAGTGAAATTATGTAATACTGCAGGTAAAGATCGTGAGTGGTTGCGTAAGATCCGCCCTTGGTATGCTCACGACTCCCATTTCCACGTGCGTTTAACTTGCCCAGCAGATGCTCCAAATTGTGAAAATCAAGCACCTGTTCCAGCTGGAGATGGCTGTGGAGATGAGCTTTATTCGTGGTTTGAACCCGCTAAGCCATCAACATCTAAACCGAAAGATAAAACTTTGCCACAACCACCACAACTTTGCCAAATGATTTTATCTTCACAAGGGGTAAACTAAATATTATTGAATACAAGCGGTAAGATTTTAGGAAATTTTTGCAAAAAGTAATCCTATCTCGACCGCTTGTTATTTTTTACATTTATTCCCCCAACACTTATTATTTCCCCAACATTAGTAAAACTCGGAACGCTGTAATGAGACTATTTATTGCCGAAAAGCCTAGTTTAGGTCGTGCGATTGCACAGGTATTGCCAAAACCGCATACGAATAAAGATGGCTTTATAGAATGCGGTGAAGGCAATGTGGTTACTTGGTGTATCGGGCATTTGTTGGAGCAGGCCGAGCCTGATGTTTATGATGAACGTTTTAAGCGTTGGCAAACAGAACATCTTCCCATTATTCCACAGCAATGGAAATTAATTCCGAAAAAACAAACGCTTAAACAATTTAAAGTTGTGGAGAAATTGATTAAGCAGGCAGATAGTTTAATCCACGCTGGCGACCCCGATCGTGAAGGGCAACTACTGGTCGATGAAGTATTTGGTTATCTTAATCTTCCGATTGAAAAAAAATCACAAATTCAACGCTGTTTAATCAGCGATCTCAATCCAAGTGCGGTTAAAAAAGCAATAGAAAAATTGCAATTTAATCGCGATTTCATACCGCTTGCAACATCGGCATTAGCACGAGCGAGAGCCGATTGGCTCTATGGTATCAATATGACTAGAGCTTATACCATTCAAGGACAAAGAGCAGGTTACAAAGGCGTGCTTTCTGTCGGACGGGTACAAACTCCCGTATTAGGGCTAATTGTTAGACGTGATTTTGAAATCGAACATTTTGAGCCGAAAGATTATTATGAAGTCTTGGCACATATTGTTGTACCTGAAACCCAAGAGCGATTTACTGCACAATGGCAACCAAGCAAGGCGTGTGAAGATTATCAAGATGATGACGGACGAGTATTATCAAAAGCCTTAGCGGAAAATGTGGTAAAACGTATTACTGAACAGCCCGCTTTAGTGACGGAATATCAAGATAAAATAGAGAACGAAACTGCTCCTTTGCCTTATTCATTATCGGCATTACAAATTGATGCAGCTCGCCGTTTTGGACTTTCTGCACAAGCCGTATTAGATATTTGCCAAAAGCTATATGAAACTCATAAATTGATTACTTACCCACGTTCGGATAATCGTTATTTACCCGTAGAGCATTTTGTACAGCGGCATAAAGTAATGGCTGCGATTGCTCATCATTTGAATGAATATGCGGAAAAGCCTGCAGCGGTTGATCCCGAAATAAAAAATCGTTGTTGGAACGATAATAAGGTTGAAGCTCACCACGCGATTATCCCGACAATGCGTCAGGGAAAGGTGCATTTAACCGAAAATGAACGGAGAATTTATCATTTAATTGCTCGTCAATATTTATTGCAGTTTTGCCCTGATGCAGAATATCGTAAGGGGAAAATTTCTTTAAGTATTGCTGGTGGTGTTTTTGTGGCTCAAGCCCGTAATTTAATCGTTGCTGGTTGGAAATCATTATTAGGAAAAGAAGATAGTGAAGAAGTGCTAGAACCGCTTTTACCCGTAGTAAAGAAAGATCAGCAGCTCCATTGTGAACAAGGAGAAATTGTTGCCAAAAAGACCCAACCACCACGTTACTTTACTGATGCCACTTTACTTTCGGCAATGACGGGAATTGCTCGTTTTGTGCAAGATAAACAGCTGAAAAAAATTCTGCGTGAAACTGATGGATTAGGGACAGAAGCAACCCGAGCAAGCATTATTGAGCTTTTGTTCAAACGTGGTTTTTTAATTAAAAAAGGGCGTAATATTCACAGTACCGAAGCAGGCAGAACCTTAATCGCATCTTTACCCGATGTGGCAACTCTGCCTGATATGACAGCACAATGGGAAATGCAACTAACGGATATTAGTAAAAAACAGGTAAGCTATCAGCAATTTATGCAAGATTTAAGCCATACATTACCCGAATTGCTCTGGTCGCCAAACCCACAAATTTTGCAAAATTTAGCAAAAATCACACCGCTTACAACACCCAAGCGGAGTTATAACGCTACTCAAAAAGCATACAATGCTGAAAAATAAATCGAATAATGGGGTTTTATCAAAATTTCCTTGCAACAAACTCAGTAAATCTATATTATTCCGCCCATCGAAACTAATTCCGCATTGGCGGAATTTTATTTTGAACGGATTTAAGAGAAAACAATGTTAATTAATTTACTTACAATTGCTTATCTTGTTGTTGCTTTATTGATTGTTGGATTTATTTTAATTCAACAAGGTAAAGGTGCAGATGCTGGTGCTTCTTTTGGTGCTGGTGCGGCTGGGACAGTATTTGGTTCAGCAGGTTCTGCAAATTTTTTATCAAGAACAACCGCATTATTAGCAGTTATCTTCTTTAGTCTTAGTTTAGTAATTGGCAACTTAAACAGCGACACCAAAGCACCAACCAGTCAGTTTGGTGACTTAAGTCAAGTGGAACAGAAACAAGAAGTTCCAGCTAAGACAGAAAATAGTGATATTCCTCAGTAATAGATTTACGCTCTGGTGGTGGAATTGGTAGACACGCTATCTTGAGGGGGTAGTGTCCAGAGGATGTGCGAGTTCGAGTCTCGCCCAGAGCACCAAGTAATAAAGCCTAGTCAAATCGACTAGGCTTTTTTATTTTATTCAAATCCTTGTGATACAAGGCTTTGAAGTGTTTTTATGATCTTATAATCACTGTTTTTATATTCTGTATCTTGCTTTTTATTTGTTCTTTTCTGTCCAAAACCGTTCTCCATCAAGTAGTGTTTCCATTGGTGTTCTTCCACAGCACATTTTTCCTTTCTATGTTGCGTGAGCAATATAGAAAATAAATTTGAAATATAGTTGAGCTGAAAGCCATACAACTATTATTTCAAAATCGATCCACTATAATGTATAATTGCACGCTATCTTTGCAGAAATTGAGAGAATATGAATATCCGTTTAAATCTAATTTTATTACTGATTGTGGCGATTTTAATCGGCTGGTATTTCAGTCAGAGAGAGAGTGATAGTACAAATTTAGCACAATTGGTTAAGCGTGAAGGCACTCCTGAATATGTTGGGAATAAATTGGAAACTACCGTCTATGATGCAAATGGAAAGCCACAGTATTTTGCGGAAGCCCAAGAGATTAAACACTATGAAACCACAGAAAGAACAGAATTTTTTAAACCTTTACTCGATCTCTTTGATGTTGAAACAGCACTTAAACAGTGGAAAGTAACAGCAGATTATGCAGAAATCACCAAAGAGAGAATGCTAAATTTAAAAGGTAATGTAAGAATTGAGAGCTTAGATGCTACATCTCGTTTAACCTATATCGAAACAGATACTCTATCAGTTAATCTATCTACTTACGATATTTCTACCGAAAGTGTTGTAAAATCAAAAGGTATGGGATTTACAACAACAGGAACAGGTTTAGTTGGAAATTTAAAAAAACAAGTTGCAACGCTGACAAAAGATGTCAAAACGTATATTGAACCAACTGTTATTAAGAATACAGAAGAGTCATCTCCTTCTAAAAATCAATAAGGATACTGAATGAAATTTGTAAAAAAATCCCTATTTCTTACCGCTTGTTTAACGATGAGTATGTCTGCTTATGCGTTAAAAGGTGATACCGATCAGCCGATAAACATTGATTCGGGTAGTCAATCGCTTGATATGGATAATAATGTTGTTATTTTTACTGATAACGTACTGATTACGCAAGGCTCAATTAAAATTACAGCTAATAAAGTTAAAATCACTCGCCAAGAGGGTAAGAAAGAAACGATTGATGCCAGTGGCTCTCCAGTTACCTTTCAACAAACTTTAGATAATGGTAAACCAGTTAATGGTAAGGCGAGTAGTGTTAATTATGATTTAGGATCAGAATTCCTAACACTTATTGGCAATGCAGAGCTAAAACAGTTAGATAGTTTTATTAAAGCTGAACGCATTACTTATGATGTGAAAAAACAACAACTTAAAGCATCTAGTGGTGGTAAATCTCGTGTTAAAACAGTATTAATCCCAGCACAGTTGCAAGATAACAAGCAAGATTCTAAGAAGAAATAGGTAAAGTTATGCCAACGCTTTATGCAGAACATTTAGCCAAAAGCTATAAAAGTCGTCAGGTCGTCAAAGATGTTAGCTTGAATGTGAAAGCAGGTGAAATTGTCGGACTACTCGGACCAAATGGAGCAGGAAAAACAACTACATTCTATATGGTTGTTGGATTAGTCCGCCACGATCAAGGTAAAATTCGTATTGACGATTTAGATATTAGCGTGCTACCGATGCACGATAGAGCAAAACAAGGAATCGGTTACTTACCGCAAGAAGCCTCTATTTTCCGTCGTCTAAGTGTGTATGATAACTTAATGGCAGTCTTACAAATTCGTAAAGATTTGAATGAACAACAACGCAAAGATCGTGCTAATGAATTGATTGCAGAATTTCATATTGAACATATTCGTAATAGTCTAGGACAATCTTTGTCAGGTGGAGAACGCCGTCGTGTTGAAATTGCTCGAGCATTAGCCGCAA
The DNA here is from genome assembly GCF_053654055.1 of Ursidibacter sp. B-7004-1. Taxonomy (NCBI): domain Bacteria; kingdom Pseudomonadati; phylum Pseudomonadota; class Gammaproteobacteria; order Pasteurellales; family Pasteurellaceae; genus Ursidibacter; species Ursidibacter sp. B-7004-1. Next base: position 17,078 of record NZ_JBSIUP010000025.1, read on the forward strand.
ACCCTAAATTTATTTTACTTGATGAACCTTTTGCTGGTGTTGATCCTATCTCTGTTATTGATATAAAGAAAATTATTGTCAATTTAAAAGAGAGAGGATTAGGCGTATTGATTACTGATCATAATGTACGTGAGACATTAGATGTTTGTGAGAGAGCTTACATTGTGGGAAGCGGTCAAATGATTGCAAGTGGTACACCAGAAGATGTACTAAATAATCCTGATGTAAAACGTGTTTATTTAGGCGAGCAATTCAAACTATAAGATGAGAAATAAGCGGTAAGATTTGCAAAAAATATGCTAAATCTTACCGCTTTCATTTAATTATGACAAAACTGACTGAATTTTTAATGCCTGAGCATATCCAGCAAGGTGTGTTTATCTCCAGTAAAAAACGAGCGTTGGAGCTAGTTGGGAAAATTGTAGCGAGTTCATTAAATAATGATACTAATACTGAGCAAGTCTGCCCTGTGGAATGTTTTGCTAATCTATTTAAACGAGAAAAACTAGGTTCTACGGCTTTAAATAATGGGGTGGCTCTTCCACACGCTAAATTACCGTCAAATGATATTATCCAACTAGAAAAACCAATTGCTGTTTTTTTGCAGTTGGAAACCCCGATTGATTATGATGCAGCAGATAATAAGGAAGTGGATCTTATTTATGCCATTCTATTTCCCGAACAATATTGTGAACAATATAAATCAAGTTTACCGCAGATAGCCCAACAATTATCAGATAAAAACTTAATTAAGCATCTTCGAAATGCGACTTCAGTGGAGGATATCTGGCAAATCCTACACTATGCAGATCAACATAATGCTGAACAGCATTTAGAAGAACAAGAACTTACAGAAACTACGGAGGTATAATGGAATTAGTCATTATTAGTGGACGTTCTGGAGCAGGGAAATCAGTCGCACTACGAGCATTAGAAGATGTTGGTTATTATTGCGTGGATAACATTCCATTACCTCTAGTACCAGATCTTGCAGCTTTTTTTGCAAAATCAGACCGCTCAACAGTGGTAAGTCTTGATGTTCGTAATTTACCTGAAAATCCACAAATTTTAGATGATGTATTATCTCGCTTGCCAAAGGATATTGAGACTAAAATTATCTTTTTAGATTGTGGTCGAAAAACCTTAGTTCGCCGTTATAGCGATTCTCGCCGAGTACACCCCCTGTCTAATGATAATTTATCCCTTGAAAGTGCGATTGAATTAGAAAATACACTGTTAGAACCACTGGTCCACCAAGCAAATCATATTATAGATACTACTTATCTTTCTTCACACGAATTAGCAGAAAAGCTAAGAGAATTACTGCGAGGCAAAGCAGAAAAGGAAATGCAAATTGTGGTGGAATCCTTTGGTTTTAAATATGGTGTACCGCCTGATGCCGATTATGTTTTTGATGTGCGTTTTTTACCTAACCCCCACTGGAATCCAGAACTTCGCCCTATGACAGGGTTAGAGCAGCCAGTGATTGATTTTTTAGAACGGCAAACTGAAGTTCACAATTTTATCTACCATACTCGCAACTATTTAGAAATGTGGCTACCTGCATTGGAGCAAAATAACCGTAGCTATCTGACAATTGCCATCGGCTGTACAGGTGGCAAACACCGCTCTGTATTTATTGCGGAACAACTTGCAAAATATTTTGCAGGCCGAGATAAGAAAGTACAGGTTCGTCATCGTAGTTTAGAGAAACATCATAAGAAGGCGTAAGATGAAAAGTGCAGATATTGTAATTGTTGGTGGCGGTATGGTTGGGCTAGCTTTAGCAAGTTTACTTGCAGAGAGTAACTGTACCATTAAAATTATTGAGAAATCAGTACCGATTTTAGCTAACAATAAAATTTCTAACCGAGTGAGTGCGATCAATTTTGCAAGCCAACAAATGTTGATGCAGACAGGAGCGTGGCAAAAAATCCCTACGGAGCGGTTATCTCCTTATTCACAAATGTTTGTTTGGGAAAAAGATAGCTTTGCACATATTCATTTTGATAATCAAGATCCTATTATTAAACAGCTTGGTCTGGAGCAATTAGGCTTTATCATTGAAAATCAGCAAATCCAATCAGCGTTATGGCAAGTTGTTAGCCAGCAGAAAAATGTTGAAATAATTTTATCTAGTCCAAAAACGTTTGGCGTAAGCGAACAAGGTGCATTTTTAACCTTAGAAAATGGTGAAATGCTGGCTACAAAATTAGTGGTTGGGGCAGATGGGGCAAATTCTTGGGTTCGTAAACAGGCAAATATTCCGTTGGTAAGCCAAGATTATCAACATACTGCTTTAGTCTGTAATGTAAAAACCGCTGAATCACATCAGCAAACAGCACGTCAAATTTTTTCACCAGAGAGTATTTTGGCATTTCTTCCTCTTAATGACCCGCATCATTGTTCTATCGTGTGGTCATTGCCACCAGAGCAAGCCCAAACACTTTCAGAAGTTGATGAAACGGAATTTAATAAAGCCTTAACAATTGCATTTGATAATCGACTGGGATTATGTGAATTGCAAACGGAGCGACATATCTACCCGCTTACAGCTCGCTATGCACGCAATTTCGCACAACCTCGTATTGTATTAGTGGGCGATGCTGCTCACACAATTCACCCATTGGCAGGACTTGGTGTAAATTTAGGATTTGCCGATGTTATTACGTTATCAGCTGAATTAAAACGACATATTGAACTAGGTAATGATATTGGAGAATACCGACATTTACGCCAATTTGAACGACTTCGTAAAGTAGAAGCAGTGAAGGTCTTGACTGCAATGAAAGGGCTAAAAGAGCTTTTTGCAGGAAATCACCCTGTTAAAAAGTTATTGCGAGGGGTTGGCGTTGCTTTAAGTAATAAAAATAGCCATATAAAGAAACTGTTTATCCAACAGACTTTAGGGTTTTGATTGTTTTTTGTTCATTTGAAAGGTGGAAACTTATTTTAATGAACCAAAAAATATTTTACCTGTCTATTTGCGAGTACAATGCAATGCCATTTTTTGATGGCATTTTTTATTACCCTAATTTTGAGGACCACTTTAATGAATAAATTTACTAAAATCAGTGCTACAGCATTATTTGCTATTTTCTTAACAGCTTGCGATAAACCAGCAGAGAAAAAAGCGGAAGCTCCTGCAGCTCAACCAGAAACGACTCAAGCTACTAAAGTTGAAGAGAAGAAAGAAGATCAAACACCAGCAGCTGAAGCTCCAAAAGCAGAGCAAACATCAGTAGCTGAAGCCCCAAAAGCAGAGCAAACCTCAGAAGTTGATGCTCAAGGTGTTGAAGATTATAAAAAATTAGTAGTCTGGAATGCAGAGCAAGAGAAAGAAATGGCAACTCTTCAAGCAGAGCTTCAACAAAAAATTGCAACACAAGATAAAGCACAAATTGAAAGTGCTTTCACGCAATTTACTGCAAAAGTGAGTGATGTTCTTAAGAGTTTAGATGCAGTAGAAATTAAAAACGCAGAAATACTACAATTGAAAGATAAATTAAAAGAAAGTTTATCTTTATCTCACGAATTACTTTCAGCAGCAATCAATGTAATGGTGAGCGAGCAACCAAGTGAAGAAGTTCAAAATGAAATGAAGGCAAAAACAGACAAACTTATGCAAGTTAGTACTGAATTGCAAGCTATCCAAGCTGAATTACAACAAAAATTTGCAAAATAATTAAAAATTATTTTAAAAAGGTTAGTTGAAAAACTAACCTTTTTTAATTGACTCAAATTTCCCAAATAAATTCACTATCTAAAGTTACTAAAGGTAAAGTTGATCCTTGCCAAGAGCGGAGTAGCTGATATCGCATTAAATTTAGCGTATCTAAACCAGGTAAGGTATTCGGCGTATATTGGTGAGCTAAACGAGCAAGCTGTGTTAGCCCTAAGCTAGATTCAATACTTGAACTAATAACCGCAATAATACCTTGCTGATGAGCCTGCTGAATTAAGTTAATACATTTTTGAATTGAACCGGTCAAAGTTGGCTTAATAATAATAGCGGTAAGATTTGGCTCTTTTTTTACTAAGAAATTAGGTTCTCGCACACTTTCGTCCCAAGCAATTGCTAACTGATTTTCGAGTGCAAATTGACGAGAAAGCTCAGGTGTTCGGCAAGGTTCTTCAATAAACTGAATGCGATGTTTTCTATCAGTTGCAATTTTACTGGCAAATTGTACCGCTTTCTCTAAAGTCCACGAGCGATTAGCATCTAAACGGAGCTTTAAATCGGGGATCGCTTCCAAAAACATATCCGCAATCAATCCATCTCTATTGGCTTCATACAGACCAACTTTAATTTTGGCAATCTTTTCGCCTTGTAGTTGGTTCAATTTGGCATAAAGCTCATCAGGATCGCCATAACATAGCGGAGCGGTTTGATAATTTCCTTTTTCACCTAATGTTTGCTCAATTTCAGCTAACGCACAACTGAGTCCGAAAGCAACGGAAGGGCTATATTGATCTAAATGATCGACTTCCCCATTTTGCCAAAGAGCTAGCCAGTGGCGAAGTTGTTGCTCTGCATCTGCAAGATTTTCGCTACTAAATTCAGGTAAGGGGGCTATTTCTCCCCAGCCAGAACGTCCATTATCCAATAGATGTACAATAAAACCCTCACGCTGTTTTAAACGGCGTTGGCGTAAAATAATGCCCGTTTCTACGGGTAATTGATATTGGTAAAGTTTAGCTGAACGCATTGTAAGTACTCAAGATAAAATAATATCGACACTATGGCTCGTTTTTCGATATCAAAAGTTTATTATTTCTCGACCGCTATCACAGAATTAACCATTCAACAAATTCTCTAGTTGTTCTTGCAACTCGAGCCATTCCATTTCAACTTCTTCAAGCTGTTTTTTGGTGGCGACTTGTTGAGCAAGTGTTTCAGTGAGTTTGGCTTTATTCTCTGCTTCGTAAATTTCAGGGGAAGCCAATGTGTTTTCCAGAGTTTGCAAGCAAGCGGTGAGTTTTTCCAAATTTTTTTCTAACAGGGTAAGCTGTTTACGCAATGGGGCAGCTTGTTGGCGAAGTTCTGCTTCTAAACGCTTCTGTTCTTTGCGGTTAGCGGCACTGTTTTCATTTTCGTTTGGTGTATCACAAGCGGTAGGATTGCTCGTATTTTTTGCAAAATCCTGTTTTTTCTGCTGTTCAAGTAAGCTATTTTGCTCATTTAACCATTTTTGATAGTCGTCTAAATCACCTTTAAATTCTTCCACTTTATGATCGTGTACCAAATAAAATTCATTTACGGTGCTGCGGAGCAAATGGCGGTCGTGTGAAACGATAACTAACGAGCCTTCATATTGTGTTAAAGCCTCTGTTAAGGCTTGACGCATATCTAAATCTAAGTGGTTGGTTGGCTCATCTAATAACAATAGATTTGGGCGTTGCCACACGATAAGAGCTAATACTAGACGAGCTTTTTCTCCACCTGAAAAACTGTTTACTGCTTGTTTGACTTTATCACCGTGGAAATCAAAACCACCTAAATAATTACGCAACTCTTGTTCTGTTTTTTCGGGGGCAAGGCGAGCTAAATGCCACAACGCACTTTCATCAGCTCTTAACGTATCAAGTTGGTGCTGTGCAAAATAGCCAAGTTGTACCCCTTTAGCCAGTTGAGTATGACCTGATTGTGCAGTAATTTCGCCTGCTAACAATTTTATTAACGTAGATTTACCTGCCCCGTTGCGTCCTAGTAAACCAATTCTTGAACCGGGAACAAGGTTTAGTTTAACAGACTGTAAAACCGTATTCTCGCCATAACCAGCACTCACTTTTTCCATTGAAAGTAAAGGATTTGGTAAACTTAATGGTTCTTTAAATTCAAAGGAAAATGGGCTATCAACATAAGCAGGAGCAATAAGTTCCATTTTTTCTAAGGCTTTCATTCGGCTTTGAGCTTGTTTGGCTTTACTCGCTTTCGCTTTAAAACGGTCAATAAATTTTTGTAAATGTGCCATTTTTTGCTGTTGCTGTTGGAAAGCAGATTGCTGTTGAGATAGTTTAGTTGCTCGTTGAATTTCAAAAGAAGAGTAATTCCCCGTATAGTCATTCAGTTTCTGCTGTTCAATATGTAGCACTCGATTGATGATCGGATCAAGAAAATCTCTATCGTGAGAAATCAATAATAGTGTGCCACGATATTGGCTTAACCAACGTTCTAGCCAAATTACCGCATCTAAATCTAAATGGTTGGTTGGCTCGTCTAATAACAGTAAATCAGAACGACAGATCAGTGCTTGAGCTAGATTTAAACGCATTCGCCAACCGCCTGAAAACGATTTAACGGGTAAGTTGAGCTGTTCAGTACTAAAACCTAAACCATTGAGTAAGGTGGCGGCACGAGATTGAATTGTCCAAGCATCAATCGTATCTAACTGAGCGTGTAAGGTTGCGATTAAATTACCATTATTACTTTGATTTGCTTGTGCTAACTGTGCCATTAGGTCGGTATATTCTCGGTCGCCTTGAATCACATAATCAATGGCAGGGGTATCTAATGCTGGGGTTTCTTGATTTACCCACGCAATAGACCAATGATGCGGATATTTCGCCTCGCCTCCTTCGGGAGATAACTCATTTTTGAGTAAGGCAAAGAGTGATGACTTGCCACAGCCATTTTTGCCAACAAGTCCCACTTTTTGCCCTGTATGGATTGTTGCATTGGCTTGTTCGAGTAGGACAGTTTGCCCACGTTTTAATGTTAAATTTGTAAAAAATATCATTGAAATTTATATAAGTTACTTGTATTAAGGAAAATTTAATGCACAATAAAGCCTATGTATTTATTTGATTAAGGAAAGTAAATGTTTGATTCATTAATTGTGCAATTTGTTGTACTTTGGGCGGTAATTGACCCTATTGGCTCAATTCCCGTTTATTTAGCGAAAACTATCGGGTTATCTCCAGAAGATCGCCGTAAAATTGCTCGGAATGCAATTTTAATTTCATTTGGGATTTTACTCTTTTTCTTAGTAATGGGACAGTGGTTACTTGAAGCAATGCAAATTCCATTATCCGCATTCCAGATTGCAGGTGGATTAGTTCTATTACTCTTTGCATTATCAATGATTTTTGGTGAAAGTAAACCTGATCAAGAAATCAAAATTCGCAGTAATTTAAGTGAATTAGCTGTATATCCGTTGGCTGTTCCTTCTATTGCATCACCAGGTGCGATGATGGCGGTGGTATTATTAACAGATAACCATCGTTACAGTATTTCTGACCAATTTGTTACAGCAGGTATTATGCTTTCGGTCTTAGTGATTACTTATTTACTCTTTTTAGTAGCAAACCGTATTCAACATTTAATTGGTAATGCGGGGGCGGCAATTATCAGCCGAGTAATGGGCTTAATTTTATCTGCGGTGGCGATTAACAATATATTGTTAGGCTTGCGTGATTTTATCTCTCAAGTTTCAACTACACCGTTATCTTAATCTATTGATTTAAAAGGGCGTGTTGGATACGTCCTTTTTCACTTTTAAAGAGAAAACAATGTCATTACTTCCACTTCCAAAAGCACTTGAACAAATGCTACAACAGTTGCCTACACCTAACAAATTTGAACTAATTTCGCTAGATCAGGCAACGAACCGAATTTTAGCTGAAGATATTTTCTCGCCGATTAACGTCCCTCATTTTGATAATTCTGCAATGGACGGTTATGCGGTAAATTTGCAAAACTTTTCCATTAACCAACCGCTTGTAGTGATTGGAAAAGCCTTTGCTGGTAATCCCTTTACTTGTGAAATAGGCGAAGGACAGTGTGTTCGTATTATGACAGGGGCAGCCATTCCAAAAGGAACTGATGCTGTTGTAATGCAAGAAGAGACAAGCCTTAATAATGATGGCTCAGCCTGTTTAGCTCGCCAGCCTAAGCCATTTGAAAATATTCGCCAACAAGGTGAAGATATTCAGCAAGGGCAGTTAGTCTTAGCCAAAGGGAGCAAATTAGATGTTACGACCTTACCCTTATTAGCGTCATTAGGCATAGCACAAATTCGTGTTTATCCACGCATTAAAGTTGCTATTCTCTCAACAGGTGATGAATTAGTCAGCGTAGGTAATCCATTACACACAGGACAAATTTATGACACTAATCGATTTGCGGTACGTTTAATGTTAGAAAAATTAAATTGTGAGATTATGGATTATGGCATTTTACCTGATGATCCAACCCAATTTGAAAACGCATTTATTAAGGCACAACAAAATGCAGATGTATTGATTACCAGTGGCGGCGTTTCTGTTGGGGAAGCAGACTTTACTAAAGATGTGTTAGAAAAACGTGGGCAAATCGGCTTTTGGAAAATCGCAATGAAACCGGGCAAACCTTTTGCTTTCGGGCAATTAAATTCAGTAGATACGGATAACAAAACGTGGTTCTTTGGTTTACCGGGTAATCCTGTTTCCGCATTAGTTACGTTTTATCAGCTTGTTCAACCAGCATTGATGAAACTAGCGGGTTGTTCGGCTGAAAAAATTGCAAATTTCTCACCTAATCTCACCGCTTATACGGCTACACCACTCAAAAAAGCTGTTGGACGACAAGATTTTCAACGGGGTTTTTACAGCGTTAATTCACAAGGCGAGTTAGAAGTTAAACCAATTGGCACTCAGGGATCACATATTTTCAGTGCCTTTAATGAAAGTAACTGCTTTATTGTATTAGAACGAGAGCGTGGTAATGTTACACAAGGTGAAAAAGTAACCATTCAACCATTTAACTTTTTATTAAAATAAGGGGCAACAATGCAATTATTAACCGTAGGCGAACAAGCACCACTATTTACCTTATTAGATCAAAATGCTGAACCTGTTTCTCTTGCACAATTTCAAGGAAAAAAAGTATTAGTCTATTTTTATCCGAAAGCTCTCACACCAGGTTGTACTACTCAAGCCTGTGGTTTAAGAGATAGCAAAAGTGAGCTAGATGAATTGAATGTTTTAGTACTAGGTATCAGCCCAGATTTACCCAAAAAATTACAACAGTTTGTCGAAAAGAAAGCGTTAAATTTTACCCTGTTATCTGACCCTGATCATCAAATTGCTGAATCCTTTGGGGTATGGGGCGAGAAAAAATTTATGGGAAAAACCTATGACGGTATTCATCGTATTAGCTTTTTACTTGATGAAAGCGGTAAGATCATCGCAGTTTTTGACAAATTTAAAACCAGTGAACACCACCAACTTATTGTCGATTTTGTAAAAGGATTAGAAAATGGCAAATAAAGCAATTTTTCTAGATCGAGATGGCACAATCAATATCGATCACGGCTATGTTCATCAAATTGATGATTTTCAATTTATTGATGGCGTGATTGATGCTTTGCTTGCCTTAAAGAAAAAAGGGTATTTATTGGTACTCGTTACTAATCAATCGGGGATTGCTCGAGGCTATTTCAGTGAAGATCAGTTTTTACAGCTAACGGAATGGTTTGATTGGTCGCTTGCTGATCGTGGTGTGGATTTTGACGGTATCTATTATTGCCCACATCACCCCGAAGGAAAGGGCGAATATCGAGAAGATTGTGATTGCCGTAAACCTAAGGCGGGAATGTTTACCCAAGCTATTCAAGATCTGAATATCGACCCAGCACAATCTATAATGGTAGGCGATAAATTAGAAGATCTATTAGCCGCAGAAAATGCTGGCGTAAAAACAAAAATTTTAGTGAGAACAGGTAAAGCGGTTACTGCCGAAGCTGAAGCTAAAGCAGACAAGGTGTTAGATAGCTTGGCGGATTTACCTAAAATCATATAAATTAAAATAGTATTAGAGGGATATTTTTTATTTACATATTGGTAAAGTATATATATCATAAATTGGAGAATTTTATTTTTAAATAAAAGGAAATGGTATGTATACATCAAGTTTTTCCAATCTTTTATTAAATGTAGATAGTTATAAAGCGTCACATTGGTTGCAATACCCCCCTAATACTGAATATCTCTCTTACTATATTGAAGCTCGTGGTGGCAAATTTGATGTTGTTACATTTGGACTCCAAGCCTTTATTAAAGAATATCTATTAAAACCAATTACTCAACAAGATATTGATGATGCTGAACAAGTATTAGTTGCACACGGTTTACCTTTTAATCGCCAAGGCTGGCAACGTTTATTAGATAAACATAACGGTTTTTTACCCCTTAAAATTGAAGCGGTTGCCGAAGGAACGGTGTTACCTGTTGGCAATGTAGTTTGCCAAATCACAAATACCGATCCTGAATTTTTCTGGCTTGCAGGCTATCTTGAAACAGCGTTGTTACGAGCCATTTGGTATCCTTCAACAGTGGCGAGCATCTCTTATTTTTGCAAACAAAAAATTAAACAAGCACTACTCAAATCGGCTGACGATATGTCTGGATTAGCTTTTCAGTTACACGATTTTGGTGCGCGTGGTGCATCAAGCCTTGAAACTGTTGCATTAGGTGGTTTAGCTCATCTCGTCAATTTTAAAGGTACGGATAGTGTGTCAGCATTAGTTGCAGCAAAACGCTGGTATAACGTAAATGAAATGCCTGCGTTTTCTATTCCTGCGGCAGAACATAGTACGATTACAGCTTGGGGGAAAGATAACGAAAAGTCTGCTTATGAGAATATGATCGACCAATTTGCAGGCGAGAATAAACTCTATGCAGTTGTTTCGGATAGCTATGATCTATGGAATGCCTTATCGCATATTTGGGGAGAACAGCTTAAAGAAAAAGTGATTGAAAAAGGTGGACGATTAGTTATTCGTCCTGATAGTGGTGATCCAATAGAGGTGGTTTGTCGTACACTTGACATTTTGGCAGATAAGTTTGGTTATCGAGTGAATAGTAAAGGGTATAAAGTATTACCTGATTTTATCCGCATTATTCAAGGTGATGGAATCAATACAAACTCCATTGAAGCTATTCTTAATGCAATTATACAAGCTGGGTTTAGTGTTGAAAATGTTAATTTTGGAATGGGTGGAGGCTTATTGCAGCAGATTAACCGAGATACAATGAGCTGGGCAATGAAAGCCAGTGCAATTTGTATTAATGGTGAATGGACTGCAATTTACAAAGACCCTATTACGAGCCAAGCTAAACGTTCTAAGAAAGGTATCCTTGCTTTAACGAAATTGGAAAATGAGTGGCAAACTGTACGAATAGAAGAACTTAATGAAAAGGAAAATCAACTTAGAACGGTATTCTTAAACGGGAAATTGTTAATTGATGAAAGTTTAGAGCAAATTCGCTGTAGAACGGAAATAGTCTAATTGAAATCAGGAACGTTAGTAAGGAAATACAATGAAAAAAGTTATCTTAAGCGTCAGCTTGTTGTTTTGTACTACATCTGTTTCTTTTGCAGAAACGCTAGAAGAGATGCTAGAAAAGGTAAATCAAGCTCGGAGCCAAGCAAGACATTGTGGAAAAAAACACTTTTCAGCGGCAAAACCTTTGCAACTAAATATTGCACTTCAAAAGGCAGCAGAAAAACACGCTGTAGATATGGCTCAGAAAAAGTATTTTGCTCATAATAGTTTAGATGGTAGAACGCCTTTTGATCGAATAAAGAAAGAAGGATATGAGTATTCTACTGCAGGAGAAAATATTGCAATGGGGAATAAAACATCGACAGACGCACTCCAATCTTGGTTGAACAGTCCTGGACACTGTTCTAATATTATGAATCCCAAATTTACTCAAATGGGAATGGCTCGTTCAGGGATTTACTGGGTACAAACGTTCGGAACTCCTTGGTAAGATATTTTCTGTAATTTAACATTGGTGTTTTGTTGAAAGATAAATAAGATAATATGCGGGAGATCAACTCCGATCTTCATAACTAACAACAAGCGGTAAGATTTACAGGAAGATTTGCAAAAAATCCCCAAAATCTTACCGCTTGTTTGTTTAAAAATTGCGTAAATCAAGGTATGATGCACGACCTTGTTGGCGTAAATGTCAATTTCCGATGTCATAGGCATCATTACCTTGAAAAGATTATGCAATTAGAACGATTACAGAAAAAATTAGGTTACCAATTTGCTAACCTTGATTACCTAAAACAAGCCTTAACTCATCGTAGTGCGGCATCTCACAATAATGAACGTCTTGAATTTTTAGGCGACTCAATTTTAAACTTTGCCATTGGCAAAGCTCTCTATGAAAAATTCCCAAAAGCAAATGAAGGTGAATTAAGCCGAATGCGTGCTGCTTTGGTAAAAGAACATACTCTTGCTATTGTGGCTCGTCAGTTTGAGCTTGGTGAATACTTAAAACTAGGTGCTGGAGAGTTAAAAAGTGGCGGACATCGCCGAGAATCCATTCTTTCTGATTGCGTGGAAGCAATTATCGCTGCGGTCTATTTAGATGCAGGCATTGATAAAGCCATTGAACGTGTGTACTGCTGGTTTCAAACCTTATTAACCGAGATGACACCAGGCGAAGCACCGAAAGATCCGAAAACACGTTTACAAGAATTTTTGCAAGGCAGAAAGATGAAACTGCCTGAATATGAAGTAATTGATATTAAAGGTGAAGCCCATAATCAATCTTTTAAAGTGAGTTGTAAAGTTGAAAAACTTGATGAAATTTTTATCGGTATTGGTACGAGTCGCAGAAAAGCAGAGCAACAAGCCGCCGAGCAAGTTATTCAAAAACTAAATATCAAATAACAATGTAGTTACACAGAGAAAAAAATGACAGAACAAAAAACATATTGTGGCTTTATTGCCATTGTAGGTCGCCCAAATGTGGGTAAATCAACCCTACTAAATAAAATTTTAGGGCAGAAAATTTCGATTACTTCACGCAAAGCTCAAACCACTCGCCACCGTATTCTTGGGATTAAAACCGAAGGGGCGTATCAAGAAATCTATGTAGATACACCAGGGCTACATATTGAAGAAAAACGTGCGATTAACCGCTTAATGAACCGAGCAGCAAGTAGTGCGATCAGTGATGTAGATATGGTTATTTTTGTGGTAGAAGGCACAAAATGGACAGATGATGATGAGATGGTTCTCAATAAATTGCGTGGTACGAAAGCCCCAGTAGTGCTAGCGATCAATAAAATTGACAACATCAAAGAGAAAGAAGAACTGTTACCACACATTATTCAACTTAGCGAAAAATTCCCGTTTAAAGAGATTATCCCAATTTCAGGGCAACGTGGTAAAAATGTGCATATTTTAGAGAAATTTGTGCGTGAATCGCTCAAAGAAGGTGTTCATCATTACCCAGAAGAGTATGTTACAGACCGTTCGCAACGCTTTATGGCATCTGAAATTATTCGTGAAAAACTGATGCGTTTTATGGGTGAAGAGCTGCCTTATTCAGTAACGGTGGAAATTGAACAATTTAAGATGAACGAGCGTGGTACTTACGAAATCAATGGCTTGATTTTAGTTGAGCGTGAAGGTCAGAAAAAAATGGTGATAGGCAATAAAGGGCAGAAAATCAAAGTGATCGGTACAGAAGCAAGGGCGGATATGGAACGCTTATTTGATAATAAAGTTCACCTAGAGTTGTGGGTAAAAGTCAAAGCAGGCTGGGCTGATGATGAACGTGCTTTGCGTAGCTTGGGGTATATGGACGAATAATCATATTCAATGAGCCTTTTTGAACGTGGCTTTGTGCTACACCGCAGAGAGTATAGTGAAACTAGTTTGCTCGTGGATTTTTTTACCGAAAATCACGGGAGAATTACTCTTTTAGCGAAAGGAGCGAGACGCAGCCGTTCCCCGTTGAAAGCGGTATTACAGCCTTTTACACCATTGTTGTTATCTTGGAGCGGAAAAGGCGATTTAAAGACGCTGACCAAAGCTGAGCCAGCGTCTTTGACCTTACCGATGAATACTTATTCCTTATATAGCGGTTTTTATGTAAATGAAATTTTGGTGAGAATTTTAGAAAATCATACCGCTTATCCAGAACTGTTTCAGTCCTATTTACAATGTATCACACAGTTAGCCTCTCGCCCAGATAGCTTAGAAGCGATTTTACGAACCTTTGAATTTAGAATGTTACAAGCGGTAGGTTATGGTGTGAATTTTACGCATTGTGCAGCAACGGGTGAGCCAGTTGATCCTAAGATGACCTATCAATTTTATCAAAATGAAGGGTTTATTGCATCTTTATTACAAAACAATAACACATTCTTAGGGGCTGATTTACTTGCTTTTGACCGTTTAGATTTTGGCGAAAAAAGCACACAACAGGCAGCTAAGCGTTTTACACGCATTGCTTTGAAACCTTATTTAGGCTCAGCTCCTTTGAAAAGCCGAGAACTGTTCCAATCTATTTTGCCAAATAGACTAAAAAGTGGTTAGAGCATTTATCTACTTTCTTTAGCTAAGCCTTTCTTAATCATTTCTTCAAAGAATGTGTAATCGACTAAGAACGCATCGTGTCCAAAATTAGAGTGGAACTCGTAGAAATCAACGGGAACACCTGCATTTTCAAGGCGTTGTTTACTTTTATGTAAATCCACTTGCTTGAATAGCTGATCGCTAGTTACTCCGACAAGAGTGTAATTTGCTTTAATACGAGATAGTGCGTCTTTCTCACTCTCAAAGCCTAGAGCTGGATCATAGAGATCTAAGGCTCTTAATAGACGTAAATAGCTATTGGCATCAAAGCGGTCAAGAAATTTAACACCTTGATAGCTCAAGTAAGATTCGACTTGGAAGTAATCTCCCCACACTTCGCTATGCTGTTTTGTTTCACGTCCAAAGGCTTTTGCTAATTGAATATCAGTACGATAGGTTAGCATTCCCAACATTCGAGCAATTTTTAACCCATTATCAGGCGGTGTTCCTTGATAATAATCGCCACCATTAAAATTAGGATCGTTAATAATTGCTTGTCGCATAACGTGATTAAAACCGATCGCTTCAGCACTCAAGGTAAGAGATGAACAGAGATTAACAATATTATCAACAAAATCAGGATAATAAATTGCCCATTGTGTTGCTTGCATTCCTCCAAAAGAACCGCCGACAACGGCTTTTAAATGGGGAATCTCCAAATAGTCAATTAAGGCTTTTTGTACTCTAACAATATCTTGTACCGTAATAACAGGGAATTGGCTGCCATAAGGTTGATTGGTTATTGGATTAATTGATGCAGGACCAGTTGTGCCTTTACAACCTCCTAATACATTTGAACAAATAAAAAAGTATTTGTCGGTATCGAAAGCTAATCCAGATCCGATAAAATCTTGCCACCAGCCTTTATCTGCAGGTGAAGCATAATAAGGTTCGGCATCACCTGTTAAAGCGTGGCAGAGTAGTACTGCATTGCTTTTCTCTTCATTTAATGTGCCATAGGTTTGATAGGCTACGTCAATGGGTGAGAGTATTCCACCTAATACAAGTTGAAGTGGATTATGCTCAAAAAGTGTAACCGACTGTGCCATATTTTCCCTATATATCCTAAATTATTTGCAAAATTCTGTATAAATCTTACCGCTTAATTCGCGTGTAGAATGAGTGAGTAAATTAACGAGAGCAATAAGATTTGTCAAGAATTTTTAGCCGTCTAAACGTCTAGATTTTTAAATGGCTAAATCAAACGAAGAATTACCTTGCAATTTTTAATAGCTCGGCTATGCTACGGCACGATTTTTTTATTTATATCAATGAGATTTTATGCAGACTCATCAACCTGTTAAAGGGGCTATTGCTATTATTACCGCAGGCGTATTATTCGCTTGTGTGAATACCTTAATCCCAAAACTCACCTCAGTTTCCCCAATTGATGCAAGCGTGATTGCACTGGTGCAGTATTTGGTAGCATTTTTGTTTTTAATGCCGAGTATGGCGACAATGGGCTTTTTTCAATCTCTGAAAACTAAACATTTTGGACAGCATTGTTTCCGCGTGTTTCTCTCAGCGATTGGGATCCAATGTTGGACAATGGCATTAGCCCACCCTATTCCTATTTGGCAAGGAATTGCATTATTGATGACATCACCCCTGTTTGTTACCATTGGCTCAGGCTTATTGTTGAAAGAAAAAGTCGATCGCAAACGTTGGATTGCTACTTTTTTAGGCTTTATTGGAGCAATGATTATTTTAGAACCTTGGTCAGAAAATTTTGATTGGATTGTTCTATTACCTGTTGCCGCCGCATTTTTTTGGGCGTGTTATTCCCTAATGGTCAAAAAACTCTCTAGCGAAGATTCACCCACTACAATGGTCGCATACCTGTTTATCTTAATTACGCCGTTTAACATCTTAATCGCCCTAACTAATTTAAGCCCAACTGGGTTTAGCTTGCCATCATTTAGTGATTTTGGTTTTCTCATTTTACTTGGCTTTTTCACTGCATTAGCTCAACTTGCAGTAGCAAAGGCATATAATTTAGCAGATGCTTCTTATATTCAGCCATTTGACTTTATTAAATTACCATTGAATGTATTAGCGGGGTGGTTAGTCTTTAATTGGGTGCCACCAGGTAAATTATGGTTAGGGGCAGCCATTATTATTGTTGCAACAATGTATATTACTCACGCAGAAACTAAACAATTTAAACAGAATGAATAATTCCATTTTAGCGGAAACCGAACATAACAAGCCACAAGCCACTTTAAAACAAAAAGTGGCTCGTGCTTTTTTACGTTGTTATAAATGGCTAGTAGGCTTATTTTTTTCATTTATATTGATGATATTGTTGATTGATATTGGTACAAGCTATTGGGTAAAAGATCAAATCTATACTGATATCGATAAACTACCACAGCGTGAATATGCGGTAGTCTTAGGTACAGCAAAATATTATCCATCAGGATCACCTAATTTATATTATAAATATCGACTTGATGCCGCAATGCAAGTTTATCGAGCAAATAAATCCAGCTATTTTTTAATGAGCGGAGATAATAAGACAGCTTATTATAATGAACCGAAAACAATGACGAATGACTTACGCCGAATGGGAATGCAAAATCAATATATTCTTCAAGATTATGCAGGTTATAGCACTTTCGATTCAATTATTCGTGCAGATAAAGTATTTAAACTTCCTAGTTTTACGATTATTTCACAACGTTTTCATTGTGAACGGGCATTATTTATCGCTAAATTTCATCACATTGATGCAATCTGTTTTGTTGCTAAATACCCAGAACAACATTATAAAGTGAGAATTAGAGAACTATTTGCCCGCACCGCAATGTTATTTAATTTACTGATTGGAGCAGAAGCAACAACATTAGATAAGATGCAAAGTTTAGACGTAGGGAAAATGTAATACTTAAAGATGATAAAGGCATATATAGAATATATGCCCATATTGAGTGATTACCTAAGTCTATCTCCCCCCTTTGGTGAGAGCAAAGCGTAATAAACTATCTAATCCCCAGCCAATTAGCCCAATAATCACAACGGCTGCCATCAATTCTGAATAAGCAAGCCGATCTCTTGTATCAAGTATGAAATAGCCTAATCCTTCATTTACCCCGAGCATTTCACAAGGCACTAATACGACCCACGCAATCCCCATTGAAACTCGCAACCCCGTTAAAATATGGCTACCAATCGCAGGTATAACAATTTTACACAGAGTTTCGGTCTTAGATGCTGCCATTGATCGACTAAGTAGTAGCCATTGTGGGTCAATACTTTTTACTCCAGAGGTGGTTGAAATAATCAATGACCACACTGAAGCAAAAGCTAGTAAAAAGTAAACAGGTAAATCGCCAACACCAAGTAACATTACCACAATTGGCATCCACGAAAGTGGGGAGATCATTCGTAATAACTGAAAAGATGGTGTACACCACATTTCTAATTTTTTAGAAAACCCTAAAGCAAGTCCAAGAGGAACACCAACAAGTAATGCAGTGCCTAAGCCCACAGCAATTCGCCGTAAACTTGCCGTAATGTGTGGAATAATTTCGCCTGATGAAAATAACCACCAAAAGCTTTCAAATGTTGCTTGGGGAGCAAGATTAGTCGCAATCGGCACACTTTTTGCTAGTAGCAATGCTCCCCCTTGCCAAATTGCAAATAATGAGAGCAAACCACCCGCTCCCAATAGGTATTTTTGTTTCATAATTATCCTTATCAAACCTATTAAATCGCAATTTCTTCTACACGAGTCCAACCGTTTTGTAAGTTAAAGGTTTCTAACCATCCCCCTTGTTCTACCGCTTTTTTCACAAATTGTGGAGCATTAAGATCTCTAGCAACTTGGCTTGGATCAAGTTTAGCTAAGAACGCATTATTGCCTGAAATATGTGTTTCTTTCAGTACTTCTACCAATTTTTCCATATAAGAATCAAAAGGATAAGGTTGGAATCCAATACGCTCTTGGTGCCATTCAGGGTGTTGAATTGCGCCAGTTTTGATATAGTTTGCCCATTGTTGTTCCGTTGGTGCAAGAACTGCTTCTAATACCTTCTGATCGTGCGGAGTATAACCATTACCACGAGAGAGAATTTTAGCGGTTTCTAAACGATCATTTAAGGTAAAGACTTGAGCTTCTGTTAAAGCATTCACCACTTTTTGTACCCATTCAGGACGTTCATTCACATCTTGTTCGTGCATAAGTGTTAAGCAACAAGCGTGATTACGCCAAACATCGCCACTAAAACGCAACACTTTACCAACATTCTTCGCTTCAGCCAGTGCATTGAATGGTTCTGCCACAATAAAGCCTGCAATATTGCCACTGGCAAGAGCGGCAACCATATCAGAAGGTGGCATTACCGTTAATTTAACTTCGTTCGCTTGGGGTTCTTTTTCGGTAACAGAAAGATTATTAGCCCTTAATAATTGCTGTAACACAATGTTATGAATGGAATACCAAAATGGAATTGCCACCGTTTTTCCACCTAATTCCGCAACACTGTTAATATCTGGACGAACAGTTAATGCCGAGCCAGCTAAGTGATTCCACATCACGACTTTAACAGGAGCATTTGAACCATATTTTGCCCATAAACTCATTGGAGAAAGGAGGTGAACAACATTCACATTCCCACTTAAAAAGGCTTCTACTAACTGAGCCCAACTACGAAACATAACAGGTTTTTCAACCGCAATACCTTGCTTTTCAAATAGACCTTTAGCGTGAGCAACTAATAATGGCGTTGCATCGGTAATCGGTAAATAGCCAATGCGTAATGGGGCATTACTATCAATTGCTCGTTTATTTTCTTGAGCTTGTAATAATGGGGCACTGCCCGCTACGGTAAATAAACTTAATAATTTTAAAAAATCTCTACGGTTGGTGTACATTTAAAACTCCTACTAAATAAGGTATTCAAGGCTATTATGTTGTTTATGCTGTTGTTGGCTTGCTTGTAAAGTTTGCAAAATATCAAGACGAATATCGTTTAATAACAATAAGTTATCTCGTGGAAACTCACTAACAATTTGCCATCTCCCAATAATATGGGCAGGTTCTTGGCTGTTTTTTCCTAATAATAGAATGTTATCTGCCACAATTAGGGCTTCATCAATATCGTGAGTAATCATTACTGAAGTCGTATTATGATGACGCACAATCTCGTGTAACATTTGTTGCATTTGCTCACGAATTACGGGATCAAGTGCAGAAAAAGGCTCATCTAATAAAATCAACTTAGGTTTACGAGCAATGGCTCTAGCTAAATTGACACGTTGTGCCATTCCCCCAGAAAGCTCGTGTGGCATTGCATTGCTAGCTTCTTTTAAACCGACTTCTTCAATGGCTTGTTCAACACGTTGCTGAATTTCACGTTTAGAAAGTTTTTCACGACAAGCAAAATCTAATCCAAAGGCAACATTTTGTTTTACATTTAGCCAAGGGAGTAAAGACGGTGCTTGAAACACAAAACCAATTTCCGCATTAGGTTGCTCAATTTGTTGATCAAATAGGGTAATAGAGCCTTGCTTTGCTTTATCTAAACCAGCAAGCACCCGTAGTAGTGAGGATTTTCCTACACCACTAGAACCCAGTAAGCAAGTTAGTTCTCCTTGAGCAACTTCAAAAGAAACATTTTCCAAAATGGTATTAAATTGGTTTTGTTTCACATAGCCCAAAGCAATATCAGTGACTTTTAACACAGTTTGTTTATCTCAATGAATATCAAATAATGGTTACATTAAGGAATAACAGATAAATAGGGAAAGAATCTCAAATTCTGTTATATGCTAATTTGGAATAAAAAATGTTATATCAATCTGGAATATAAAAATAATTTTGGTTATTTGTGGCGTTTAAGAAAAACATTACTATTTCAAATAGTTAAAAGTTATAAAACATTGGGAGTTAAGATGTCATTATTATCTGCTGATTTTGTGCAATGGTTAGATGCACATGCAAATGAATTAGACCAATCAAATCAATATGCCGATGAGTTATTTTCTCGTATCGCACAACAAGGAATTTTTAAAATTGGTGTGCCAGAAGAGTTTGGTGGTGTGGGTGGATCGGTACAACAAGCGGTTGAATCTATTCAAGAAATTGCAAACCACTCATTAACCGCAGCGTTTATTACTTGGGGGCATAGAACCCTTATCCAAAATTTAATCACAAGCCGTAATAGCATACCAAGAGAAACCTACTTAGCCGATCTACTTGAAGGGAAATTATCGGGTGGTACAGGGTTATCCAATGCCGTAAAATTCCTAACAGGAATTGAAGAATTACAGGTCAAGATTGTTGAAAAAGACGGAAAATTTTACTTACAGGGGCGTTTACCTTGGGTAACCAATTTAAGCCAAAAAGGTTTTGTTACCATTTTTGCTGCTGAATATGCTGATGGCTCTAAGCCCCCTGTTGTATTAGCTCTCCCCTACAATGCAGAAGGGGTAACTCGCACTGCAGAACTACAATTAGTTGCTTTACAAGGTAGTAATACTGTTGGTGTTGTGTTAGATAATGTTCCACTTAATCTAGATTGGATTTTAGACCATAATGCTTCGCAATATTTAGCGCAGGTTCGCCCAGCATTTTTAGGTTTACAATGTGGAATGGCATTTGGCTTAGCTGAAAAAGCCTTAGCAGAAGTAGAAAAATCCTTATCGGGTAATCGTTCTGTATTAGAACCAGAATGGCAAGTTCAGCGAGATAAGCTCACAGCATTACAAACACAGCTAGCAGAAGGGTTAAATCAAGTACATTATTTTATTGAAAATCCGAAAGCATTATTTCAAATTCGTATTGATATTGTCGATGTTGTTGCACAAAGTTTACTGTTAGAATTACAGGCATCAGGCGGAAGAGGATATTTACGCAATGGTGGTAGCGACTTTATTCGCCGTTGGCGAGAAGGGGCGTTCCTACCAGTCGTAACCCCTAGTGCTTTACAGCTTAAAACGATTTTACAAGCGGTAAGTTAATCATCATTTTTTACATTTTATATAGAGGTCAGAATGTCTAAATTTCAAATTCATACTATCGAAACAGCACCAGAAGCAGCAAAAGAGGCGTTAAAAGCGGTGCAACAAAATAACGGATATATTCCAAATTTAATTGGCGTACTTGCAAATGCACCGACAGCGTTAGAAACATACCGTACCGTTGGGGCAATCAATCAACGCAATAGCTTAACCCCAACAGAGCGAGAAGTGGTACAAATTACAGCCGCAGTAACGAACGGTTGTGGTTTCTGTGTGGCAGGGCATACCGCAATTTCTATTAAGCAGATCAAAATGCCTGATGAATTATTACAAGCACTACGCAATACTACTGAGATTAGCGATCCAAAACTAAACACGCTAGCAAAATTTACCCTTGCAGTAATCAACACTAAGGGTAAAGTGGGTGAAACGTTACTCAATGAGTTTTTAGCGGCGGGTTACACGCAACAAAATGCGTTAGATGTTGTACTTGGTGTAAGTTTAGCGAGCTTATGCAACTATGCAAATAATCTTGCAGATACGCCAATCAATCCAGAATTACAACCGTATGCTTAATTAACCTATTAGTTTTCTGGTAATAAAAAGGCTTCTGTTGTAGAAGCCTTTAATCTTTGGAATAT
>NZ_JBSIUP010000026.1:0-35428 GCF_053654055.1 Ursidibacter sp. B-7004-1
GGGAATTGTGCAACTGCTACATAATACCGTACTTTGTGCATCTGCCTAAAATATAATACCCAAACAGAAAATAAGATATTGAATTATTAACCGTTAAATTCTATGCTATACCTTTATGTATTTTATTAGAGGATTATAGTATAATGCACAGCACAGCACAGCACAGCACAGCACAGCACAGCACAGCACAGCACAGCACAGCACAGCACAGCACAGCACAGCACATCTGGCTGAAAATTTAGCCACTCAACAAGCCTTTCTTAATAAACTTGATGCCGATCTTTGGAAAGCCGCCGATAAACTCCGCCAACAACTTGATGCTGCCAATTACAAACACATCGTTCTCGGTTTCATTTTCTTAAAATACATCTCTGACAGTTTCTCCGCACAGCAAGAAACCATCAAACAGCGTTACACCGATCCAAACTCTGATTTTTATCTTGATCCCACCGCTTACAACGAAAACGATCTTGCCGATATTCTCAAGGCTGAACTTGAAGAACGAGATAACTACACCCAAGACAACATATTCTGGGTTCCACCACAAGCACGTTGGGACGAAATCAAAGTGGTTGCTCGTGCAAACATTGGCGACAAAATTTGGGGCGATAAAACCTTTAAAGGTATCGCCAATCTCATTGATGACGCTTTTGACGCTATCGAACAAGACAACCCGAAGCTCAAAAACGTAATCCAACGCATTAGCCCTTATAAAGTTGATGAAAGCATTTTATTGGGCTTAATCGATCTCTTTTCTGATACCAATTTTACCCGTCCAACCCTTGACGGAAAACCAATTTCACTAGCGGCAAAAGACATTCTCGGGCACGTTTATGAATACTTTCTCGGGCAATTTGCCCTTGCTGAAGGCAAAAAAGGCGGACAATATTTCACGCCAAAATCCATTGTAACGCTGATTATCGAAATGCTCGAACCCTACAAAGGACGCATTTACGACCCTGCAATGGGCTCGGGCGGTTTCTTTGTACAAACCGAACGCTTTATTCGTGAACATCAAGGCAACGTGAGCGAAGTCAGTATTTTCGGGCAAGAATTTAACCCAACCACTTGGAAACTTGCCGCAATGAATATGGCAATTCGAGGCATTGAGTTTGATTTTGGCAAAGGCAACGCCGATACCTTCAGCAACCCACAACATCGTGATAAAAAAATGGATTTTGTAATGGCAAACCCACCATTCAATATGAAAGATTGGTGGAACGAAAGCCTTACCAACGACCCACGCTGGCAATATGGCATACCGCCTGAAGGCAATGCCAACTTTGCGTGGTTACAACATATGATTTACCACCTCTCCCCAACGGGCAAAATGGCGTTATTGCTTGCCAACGGTTCAATGTCGAGCAATACCAACAACGAAGGGGAAATTCGCAAAAATATTCTAAAAGCCGACCTTGTCGAAGCGATGATTGCCCTACCTAGCCAACTGTTTACCAACACCCAAATTCCTGCGTGTATCTGGGTTTTAAATAAAAGCAAAGCTCGTAAAGGCGAAGTGCTATTTATTGACGCACGCCAACTCGGCTATATGAAAGATCGTGTATTGCGTGATTTCACCGCAGACGATATTGCCAAAGTCGCCAACACCTACCACAACTGGCAAAGATCCAGTGCCTATGAAGACCAAGCCGCTTTCTGCAAATCCGTTACATTAGAAGAAATTGAAAAACAGCAATTTATACTCACCCCAGGGCGATATGTCGGCACAGCAGAACAAATCGAGGACGGCATACCTTTTGCAGAAAAAATGCAAGAACTTACCGCTTTATTGAAGGAACAATTTAAACAAAGTGCAGAATTAGAAGCGAAGATTAAAGCGAATTTGGGAGGGTTGGGGTATGAGTAGTTGGAGAAAAGTTACTTTAGAAGAGATTTCTGAAAGTATAAATACTGGATTAGATGCTATTCGTAGAGCCCCTATAGTCGATTTTGAAACGGATATTAAATGCTTGAGAATTCAAGATATTTCTCAGAATAAGCCTATTGAAAGTTGGGGATTTACTGAAGTAAAAAACACAGATTATAGTAAATTCAGATTAATGAAAGATGACATTATAATGGCGAGAACTTGTTCTACAGGAATATGTTTTTTGGCTAAACAAGATCTTCCTGCTGTTTTTAATAATGGATTAGCTAGAATTAGATTAAAAAAAGATATTGCATATCCTACATATGTATATTATGTATTTAAGTCTAAATCTTTTATAAGTTATATTGATGGTATTTCTGGGGGAACATCTGTTCAATTAAATATGAAAATTGGTGATTTATCAAAATATTCGTTTGATTTACCACCATTAAATATACAAAAAGAGATTGCGAATAAATTATCTGATTTAGATAAAAAAATCCACCTAAACACCCAAATCAACCAAACCCTAGAACAAATCGCCCAAACGATTTTTAAAAGCTGGTTTATTGATTTCGACCCCGTTCACGCCAAAGCCAACGCCTTAGCAAACGGACAAACCACCGAACAAGCCACCCTATCGGCAATGGCAACTATCAGTGGTAAAACATTTGATGAATTACACCGCTTGCAGACGAAAACCCCTGAACAATACCAACAACCATGGGAAATCGCAGAGGCATTCCCGAGTGGGTTTGGGGAAGATGGAGTGCCGATGGGGTGGGAGAGTAAGAAAGTTGGGGAAGTTGCTAAGATTATAAAAGGGAAATCTTACAAAAGTTCTGAACTAGCACCATCAACAACAGCATTAGTTACCCTAAAATCTTTTAATCGTGGTGGTGGTTATCGTTTAGACGGCTTAAAAGAATATACTGGCACATACAAAACTGAACAAGAAGTTTTTGCTGGAGATCTAATTATTGCCTATACCGATGTTACACAAGCTGCAGATGTAATAGGCAAACCTGCGATGGTAATGTCCGATAGCCGTTATAAACATTTGATTATTTCATTAGATGTTGGCGTGGTACGTCCACAAAATGAAAAAGATAAATACTTTTTGTATTGTTTAGCTATGACTGATAAGTTTCAGTCTCATACACGTTCATATTGTACAGGAACGACTGTTCTACATTTAGGAAAAGATGCTGTTCCTAGTTTTGAATTTATTGCACCTAATAATAAATTTACTGAATTATTTGATGAGTTTGTTTCACCTATTTTTTCTCGTATAAATAACATTATTGAAGAAAATAAATCTCTAGAGAAAGTTAGAGATGAATTATTGCCTAAGCTATTGAGTGGGGAGATTTAGAATGTTTTATAGCAAGTGGAGTGACTACTATTATCGTTATTTCGATTCGGTATTTGACGACATAGAATGTGTTAAAGCCAATGGTGGTGAGTATTTGGATCCTAAAAGATTAACCCAAGAATGTAAGGATTTAAGCTATATTCTTTCTCAATGCAATAATATTATTTCAATAGCGGCTAAAAATAAAATACCTATCAATCATAAAGAATATTCTCTTTTTGATGATTTAATAGAAAAGTTACAAAAGAAAGTTATATCGTATTCAAAACAGACAAATACAGATGAAACAACCGTTTTCCTTTGTGATGATAAAGAAAAACTAGCTGAATTGCTTCTTGATGCTGAAAGTTTACATACGAGTGTTAGAGAGTATTTTATTCCATTATTTCTTAATGTGATTTCTGATTATCAAAAGGATATTGCGTCTGTATCGGATCAGATTAAGGAAGCAAGAAACTTAGAAGTTATTAATTCTATATCTAAAAAATTTAGAGATGAGGAAATCAAATTTGGGAAATTAAATAATTGCCTTATTGGGGTGATAATTATTACTTTAATTTTCCTTATTGGAATTGTTATGTACAATAATATTGGTTCTGATTTAGAAAGTTATCAGCTTGTATTCTTTTATATTAAAAGATTTTCTATTTTGATGTTGTTTGGCGTTTTATTGACCTTTTTGTTTAGATTAAGAAAGGAAAATTTTAGACTTTCGCAGGAATATAGACATAAAGAAGTATTAGCAAGTTCATTTATCAATTTCCAAGAGCAGATTGATAAAATGCCTGAAACAGTTAAAGAGAAGAAGCAAATGCTTAATATAATGTTATTTGAAGAAACAATCAGAGAATTAGGTAAAAATCCAGCAAGCGTGTTGGATAAGCCTGATAAAGAATTTATTGATGAAAAAACAATAAATAATATTGTAAGTATGTTGTTCGATAAATTATTGAAAAAATAACAAGCGGTAACATTCCCGCAAGATTTTGCAACTTTATGTAGAGATTATTGTAATAGGCTAAGGCGTAATTAGAGGGCTAAACATTCTCTCACGCTGTTTTTGTTTCTGCCAAATCTCCCCTAACCCCTCTTTGCTAAAGAGGGGAACGGATCGAGGTTGCTTATAGGTTCATCGGGAAAATTAACAATGCTTATACAAAACTTCACTCTCCAAATTCTCAACAAAACCAACTCCCCTCTTTAGCAAAGAGGGGCTGGGGGAGATTTGGCAGTGGTAATTAACGAAGAAACAGTATCAGGTAACTGGCGGATTACTTTTGAATTTATTGACGGCGATGCTTATGTTTTGAATTATGAAGATTATCACTAGGAGATAATATGAGCGAAAGAAAACCCTCTCACCCAGGGGAAATTTTATTAACAGGATTTATTGAACCTAACAATATCAAAATCAAAGTGTTAGCTGAGCATTTGGGATTTTCTCGTGAAACGCTTTCTCGAGTATTACACGCCAAAACCCCGATGACAGCAAATTTAGCCATTGCGTTGGAAGAAGCTGGGATTAGTTCGGCTCGATTATGGCTCAGTTTACAAGCAGCTTATGATGTTTGGGAATTAAAACAGCACCGCACAAATCCTATTCCACCGTTTATGTTTGGGGAAATGGCAACGCCTCTTGTTTAAAACATAACATAAGGGCTAATCTTAGGCATAATCTGAGGGCTAAAAAATTCCTCACGCTGTTTTTGTTTCTGCCAAATCTCCCCTAACCCCTCTTTGCTAAAGAGGGGGACGGATCGAGGTTGGTTATAGGTTCATCGGGAAAATTGACAATGCTTATACAAAACTCCGCCCTCCAAATTCTCAACAAAACCAACTCCCCTCTTTAGCAAAGAGGGGCTGGGGGAGATTTGGCAATGGTAATTAACGAAGAAAATAAGATTATATTCAGAAAGGAAAAACACAATGCTCATCAATGAAAACACTATTGAACAAGCCTGTTTGCAATTTTTGCAAGAATTGGGTTGGCGTTATACGCACGGTTCGACTATCAATGCTGATGGAGAAAACCCTTGGCGGTTGCGGACGGACGAGGTGGTTTTTCGTTCGGTTCTGCGTGAGGCGGTGGAACGGTTAAATCCGCAGTTGCCGTCTGCAATGGTGGACGAAGTAGTGGCATTGGTGTGTAAAACAGATATTACAGACCTCACAGAGCGTAATCAGCAAACCTATCGTTATTTGCGTGAAGGTGTTCGAGTGGAATATCGGGAAAATGATGAGCAGAAAGTTGAATTTGCTCGTTTAATTGATTTCCAAACGCCTGAAAATAACCGTTTTGATGTGGTAAATCAGCTAACTATTTTGGGTAAAAAAGGCAACCGCCGCCCTGACGTGATTTGTTATATAAATGGGTTGCCTGTGGTGGTGTTGGAGCTAAAAAATCCGTTAAAAGAGAATGCGGAATTGCCACAAGCGTTTAACCAATTACAGACTTATAAGCAAGAAATTGGCGATCTGTTCGTTTACAATCAAGCCCTTGTGATTAGTGATGGCATACTAGCAAAAGTTGGTTCTCTCACTGCGGATTTAGAGCGTTTTACGCCTTGGCGTGTGGTAGATGAGAAAAATAAGCAACGTATTCACTTTGAACACGAGTTGGAAGGTTTAGTGCGTGGTTTGCTTGATCCTACAAGTTTGTTGGATTATATCCAGAATTTTATTGTGTTTGAGCAGACATCAAGCGGTCGGTTAGTCAAAAAAATTGCCGCTTATCATCAATTTTATGGGGTGAATGAAGCGGTAGATTGCACGCTGTGGGCGGCAAGTGAACAAGGCAATGGCAAAATTGGGGTAATGTGGCATACACAAGGTTCGGGCAAGTCGTTGTCGATGTTATTTTATGCAGGCAAATTGCTCTCTCAACCTGAATTACGCAACCCAACTATTGTGGTCGTTACCGACCGAAATGATTTGGACGGTCAGCTTTATGCGACCTTTTCAGGTGGTAAAGCATTAATTCGTCAGCAACCTATCCAAGCCGATGGTAGAGATGCTCTGCGTGAAGAGCTGGCTAAACGAGAAACGGGCGGTGTCATTTTTACTACTATTCAGAAATTCGGTTTACAAGAGAGCGAGCAAGCTCACCCGATATTAAACGAGCGACATAATATTATTGTGATCAGTGATGAAGCACATCGCTCACAATATGGTTTTAGCCAAAGTATGAAACTGAATGAGGAAAATCGCACAGGCACATATCGGGTTGGCTACGCTAAACATCTGCGTGATGCGTTGCCTAATGCCTCTTTTATCGGTTTTACGGGTACGCCAATTAGCCTTGAAGATAAAGATACACAGGAAGTCTTCGGTAAATATGTGTCGATTTATGATATTACCGATGCGGTAGAAGATGGGGCGACAGTACCGATTATTTACGAGGCTCGACAAATTCCGATTGCACAGAGTGCCGAGTTTGATGATGTTGTGCGTGAAGCTGAAACTTTATTTGATGAAGAAGATGAAAGTAGCTATAACTTCCGTTTGCGTGAAAAATTGATGGGAACGGAGGGGCGTTTATCTCGTTTAGCGGAAGATTTTGTAAAACATTTTGAACAACGCACCGCTTTAATTGATGGTAAGGCAATGATTGTGGCAATGAGCCGTCAAATTTGTGTGAAACTCTATGAAAAAATTACCGCACTTCGCCCTGAATGGCATAGTGATGATGTTAATGAAGGGGCAATTAAAATTGTGATGACGGGTTCAGCGAGTGATCCTGCCGATATTCAACAACACATCTACTCTGCTCAAGATAAAAAGCGGTTAGAACGCCGTTTTAAAGACCCAGATGACCCGCTAAAAGTCGTGATTGTGCGTGATATGTGGCTTACAGGTTTTGATGCCCCTTGCTGTAATACGATGTATATTGATAAGCCAATGAAAGGGCATAATCTAATGCAGGCGATTGCAAGGGTAAATCGTGTATTCCGTAATAAAAGTCGTGATAATGGCGGTTTAATTGTCGATTATGTCGGGCTAACTGCTGAACTTCGAGATGCAACGGAACAATACACTCGTGCTAATGGCAAAGGGCAAATGACCCAGAATATCGAAAAAATCAAAGAAAAAATGCGAGAGTATATTGATATTATTCGAGGGCAATTTGCGACACCAGTCAATGAAAAACCGTTTAAGCTGTTTGATGCGTTGAAGATAGCAGATGAGCTGGCGTTGTTCCAACAAGTGATGTTGGGTGCAAACCATATTCTAGCACTTGATCATCAAAATCCAGATAAACAAGATAAAGATAAAACCCCAAGACGTAATGCGTTTTTAAAAGCGGTGCGTTTAGCCAAAAAAGGTTTTAGCTTGTGTGGTGCAGATAGCGATATTCAGTACTATCAAAAAGAACTCGCTTTTTATGATGCAGTGCGTGCCATACTTGCAAAACGAGAGCCAAATCCAACCGCTTCAAATGATGAACGCCAGTTACAGTTGATTGCTTTATTAAATAAAGCAGTAGATGCAAGCGGTGCGATTAACTTATTTGATTTACTCAATCAAGATCAACCGAATATCAATATTTTATCTGACGAATTTTTAGAGAAAATTAAAAATAGTCAAACCAAAGACCTTTGGCTTTTAGCAATGGAGCGTTATTTAAAAAGCCAAATTAACGAAAAAGGTGCAGGTAATATAGCCGTACAAAAAGATTTTTCTGAACGTTTAAAAGAGGCGTTAAACAAATATCACAACCAAAATTTAACGATCATAGA
Source organism: Ursidibacter sp. B-7004-1 (assembly GCF_053654055.1). Lineage (NCBI taxonomy): Bacteria > Pseudomonadati > Pseudomonadota > Gammaproteobacteria > Pasteurellales > Pasteurellaceae > Ursidibacter > Ursidibacter sp. B-7004-1. The sequence goes on from NZ_JBSIUP010000026.1 coordinate 7,982, forward strand.
AGTGTTAAATGAATTGCTGAAAATGAGTAAGGAGTTCACTGAACGCTTGCAACGGGGAGAAAAATTAGGTTTATCTCCAGCCGAAATTGCCTTCTATGATGCGTTGGCTCGCAATGAAAGTGCAGTAGAGCAATTAGGCGATGATGCTTTGAAAAAACTAGCGAAAGAAATTACCGATAAATTGCGTAAATCCGCTACAATCGACTGGCAATATAAAGATGCAGTGCGTGCCAAAATGCGTAACTTAGTACGAATTACCTTACGTCTTTTCAAATATCCGCCTGATAAATGCGATGAGGCAATAAAATTTGTGTTAGAGCAAGCCGATGTGATTGCTGATGAATTGACTAGTTAGTTTTAGGGCATAGGTACAAATACCTATGCCCTAATATCATTATTATTCCTTATATTCAGTCAATACTCTTGGGGTGAGCTTTGTAATCAGTTCATAGTTGATAACACCGATGGCTTCTGCCACTTCTTCAATAGGTAGTGCTTCACCCCATAAAATCACCTCATCGCCTACTTTATCTTGGCTATCAACGCCTAAATCAACGGTCATCATATCCATTGATACTCGTCCAACAATTGGGACTTTTCGCCCATTGATAAAGACAGGTGTACCTTCAGGAGCATTTCTTGGGTAGCCATCACCATAGCCAATCGCAACAACGCCAATTTTAGTATCTTTCGGGCTAATCCACCCTGCTCCATAGCCAACAGGCTCGCCTGCTTTATGGGTACGAACGGTAATTAGCGATGAAGAAAGGGTCATCACAGGTTTAAAACCGAGATCAGTAATCGGGCAATTATGGGGGGAAATTCCGTACATTATAATCCCAGGACGAACCCATTCATAATGAGCCTGTTGCCAATACAGAATACCGCTAGATGCAGATAAACTACGTTCTACTGAATATCCTTTATTCACTTCTTCAAATACGGCAATCTGTTTTTCACTATAACCACATTCTAATTCATCAGCTCTACTAAAATGGCTGATAAAGGTAATGCTTGCAACTAAAGGACATTGGCTTAATCGTTGGTAAAATTCCGTTACTTGTTCGGGGTGAATGCCTAAGCGGTGCATTCCTGTATCTATTTTCAACCAGACATTTACTGGAAAATAAATCTTTGTTTTGCGTTTCCAAAAACCTTTCGCTTGCTCTTTCTGCCACTCTTGTGCTACTTGCTCTAGCATTTCTAGTTGTTCAATACAGTGAATTACGGTGTCAAAACGGCGAGATAGTGTTTTAAGTAGTTCTTCTCTGTCAAAAAAACCTTCAAGTAGCACAATTTTTCCTGCATAGCCACTTTCTTGAATACTTAGTGCTTCTTTAATTCTTGCAACCCCAAAGGCATCAACCATATTCTCAATATTTTTCGTAACACAGCGAATACCTTGCCCGTAGGCATTTGCCTTAACGACAGCACAAATTTTACTATTTGGAGCAAGTGATTTAATGAGTTTCAGATTATGGCGTAAAGCACTACCATTGATTATTGCGGTTGCTGGTTTCATAGAATTTGATGATATAGGTTGAAAAGAAAGGTTTGATTATAAACTTTAAGTAGAAAAATGCGAATGGGATTTTAGATACATCATTCTAAAATTAAATAAGGGATACCAAAGTACCCCTTATTACAACAACTATTTACAACAGCTAGTTATATTTATCTCTCTTGTAGTGCCTGTTTCATTCGAGTAATTGGCTTAATGAGATATTGGAAGACGGTTTTTTCACCTGTTTTAATATCTACCGTTGCAGTCATACCTGGTGTAATATCTAAAACATTTCCTGCTCTATCAGTAATATTATTCTGTGTTGTTTCAACTAACACTCGATAATACGCCTGATCTGGATTTAATTTTAGTTCACTTGGTCGTCTTTCATCTTGTAGAGTATCAGGGCTGATCAATACCACTTTACCTTCAATTCCACCATAAATAGCGTAGTCATAAGCACTAATTTTCACAATAGCTTCTTGTCCAGTACGAATAAAAGCGACATCTTTCGGACTAATATAAGCCTGAACCACTAATTTATCGTCGATTGGTACAATTTCTAAAATATCTTGTGCAGCTTGGATAACACCCCCTATGGTATTTACTCGAATATTTTTCACAATACCTTTCAATGGTGCTCTAAGTTGTGAACGCTCTACTGGATCTGCTCTTACTGCCATATTTTCTAAGGCTTGAGCTAATTCAGACTCTGTGCGAACTAATTCTTGGTTTGCATCTGAACGATATTTATTTTTGCGTTCAGTGATCTGCTGATTAAGCTCTAGAGATTGACGTTTTAGGCGTAAAAACTCTACTTCCGACATTACACCACGATTTACCATAGGTTGAGTAATCGAAATTTCACGATCTAACACTTTCTTACTTTCACTTAATCCTGCTATAGCTTCATTCAATGTTTTCTGATTTGCTTGATAAACCGCAAGTTCTCGTGCTTTTAACTCTTCTGATATATGCTCTGGGAAAGCAAGTGGAATATCGTGAGCTTCAGCTTGTAAACGAGCAGAGATTGCTTGTAAGTTATTCACTTTTGCTTGGCTTTCTCGAAAGATAGCAGAACTTCTTGTGTCATCTAAGACTAATAAAATTTGCCCTTTTTCAACAATATCCCCTTCTTTCACGCGCATTTCTTGCACAATACCAGGATCGATACTCTGAACAATTTGATCTCGACTGCTTGGAATAACGCTACCTTGTCCACGAGTAACTTCTTCAAGTGGACTGTTATATGCCCATATCACAAAAACAACAATAAAAACAAAAAACAATACGACAACAGAAAAAATACCAGTATGTTTTTCAACTTGTAATGCAGCATTGAGATCATTTAACAACGGCAAATCTGCTTGTGCTATTTTTTCTTTTTCATTTTTTATACTAGGAGGTGTATTTTCTTTCTTCATTAGATTATGTTCCTACGCTTTTAGCTATTCTCTTCTGATTGTTGTTCAGATGAAGCCTCAGCAGATTTATTCTCTACTTTTTTAGTATTAGATACATTATCTTGCTCTTGTAAATGGCGTAATACCGCATCTCTAGGTCCATCAATTACCACTTTACCTTTATCAATCACAATAATACGATCAACTATTTGTAATACTTGTGGACGATGTGTCACCACGATAAAAGTACGATCTACCGACCAGCGAGCTAATGAATTGAGTACTAAATTTTCAGAATTTTGATCTAGACTATGCGTTGGTTCGTCTAGCAACACGACTCTCGGATCACGCAATGTCATACGAGCCAAAGCAACCAATTGCTTTTGACCACCTGAAAGCCCCATTCCATTTTCACCTAATGGCATATCAAGCCCTCTCGGGTGATCTTTAATAATATGATCTAATCCAAAGCGACGAAGTGCCATTAATAATTCGTGATCTGTTGAGAAATTATCTTGACGAGCGAGATTTAAATTCTCTCTTAATGTTCCTAAGAACAATCTTGGCGATTGTGGCAATTGAGCTATCTGACTTCTTAAGAAATTAGGGTCAAGCTGGCGAATATCTACGTTATCTAAGGTTACACTTCCTTCAACAGGCTCGTATAAACCAGAGGTTAAATTTAATAATGTCGTTTTACCACTACCCACTCTACCTAAAATACCAACACGTTCACCCGGCTGAATTTCAATATTAACGCCTTCTAAAGCAAGATGCCCTTCTTTGCCATATTTGAATGAAACATTATTGAAATTAACCTTTCCTTCTACTCTATCTAAGCGAATATATTGATGATCTGGACGGCGTTCGGTTGGGCGATCTACAATATTATTTACCCCAGATAATGCAACTTTTGCTTGTTGGAAACGAGTGGCTAAACCAGCAATTTGTGATAATGGTGCCAATGCTCTACCAGAAAGAATTACAGAAGCAATTAATGCCCCCATTGTAATACGCTCACCTTCTACAGTACTATGAATTAAATAAGTACCAAATAATACTAAAAAGACGGTATTTAGTTGCTGCATTCCCACTGCAAAGTTAATCACAAAGTTATTGAGATCTTTCATTTTAGTCTGAATACTAGCTGTTTTAGCGGTATATTGATCCCAACGTTGTTGTGCCCAACTTGTTGCATTATTTACTTTTAAGGTTTCAATCCCTTCTATTGCTTCTACTACTAATCCTTGTCGCTGTGATGATTCTTTCATTGACGCTGTCATATAGTAAGCAATTTTAGGCTGTACCAATAAACCAACAATCATCACCAATGGAATCAAAATCATCGGCACTATAGCTAACTTGCCACCAATTAACCAAATCACAAAAACAAAGAGTAATAAGAACGGTAAATCTACTAACACCAATAAACTGGCACTCGTCATAAATTCACGAACAGATTCAAAATCTCTCAAATTATTAGCATAAGAACCTGAAGAAGCTGGTTTATCAGCCAATCTGATTGACATTACTCGCCTAAAAAGCGCAGAACTAATAATCAAATCCGCTTTTTTACCAGCGATATCGGTTAAATGCCCCCGAATCATTTTAGCTATAAATTCAAAAGTAATCGCTAGAATAACTCCGATACTCAATACCCATAAAGTTTCATAGGTTTTATTTGGAATCACTCTGTCATAAACATTCATTACATATAATGAACTCACTAAAGCTAAAAAGTTAATTAAGAATGTGGCAAGAATAACTTGGAAATAATAGGGTTTAAATCGCCAAATAACTTTCCAAAACCACGCTTTAGGCAGATGATATTCGGGTAATTCTGAACGCACATCAGCCATAATTTTAGGTTTAATAAACCAACAAAACCCTAGATATTTTTCATCTAATTCTGTATGCGATATTTTCTTTACCATACCGTCAGTTTGACGGATATGGTATTCTCGAGCAGTGCCACTACCCTCAATTTTTGTGATTACTGCACCTTCTTCGCCACCTAAAAAAACAACCACAGGAACAGCTAATGAAGGAATATTGGTTAGCGGACGTTTAGAGATATTATTATCAAAACCATTGGCTTTTAATAATTCAATCAATGATGAATAATTAATACGCTGATACTGATCTCTCACAATCTGTGCCGACAACGCTTCTTTTGCCACAGGAGAGCCTAAAAGTTGAGTTGCTAATGCAACATGCTCAATAATTGATTCCATAAAATCACGTCTTTATTTTTATAAATTTAAGTTAATTCGTTGAATACCAGCCCATTTAGCTACTTGAGCCTGAGAGATGAGATAATTCAGTGCTGCAATACGGTAATCATTTTTAATATTCACTTCTTCTACCTGAATATCAGTCAATTCTTTATAGGAATTAAGTACATCTAATAAAGAACGCTGTGCAATATCAAATTGCAATTCAACCGAAGATAATACCCGCTTCTGAGAGGCGATCTGCTTGGTTACTACCCCTAAACGGCGATTGTTCTGTTTCATATCAATCTCAGAACTTCTTGCTTGTTCTTGTAATTCCAACAAAATTTCTTGCAATTTGGCTTTTGCAGCTGCTTCTGAATACTGGTTATGATCAACAGAATGGTATGCTGCAGAATCGAAAATATTCCAAGATACACCTAAATAGACTTCATAGCCCTTATTATAAACTTCACCCTGTAAGTTAATTGCTGGTAATAATTTTGCTTTAGCAGCTTTTACCCCTGCTTGAGTGCTAGCTAATTCTTCTTGTTGAGCTAAATACGTTGGATTTTGATTTAAAGTAGAATTCTTGTAGTTCGCAATAAATTTCTCAGGTTGTCTATTTGGAAATGGATCAAATAAATCATTTTCTGAAATTGGTGATTTTGTATAGCGATTGATTTGACTGAGAGAAACATTGAGTACACGAGTCTGCTGTTCAATAATAGACTCCACCTGCAGCAATCTTGATTTTGCTTCTTCCACTTCAAATTCACGACCTTCATCATAATTTGCAATGGTTTGAATGCTACGCAAAATATTTTGGTGACGTTTTAAACTCTCTTTATACACAATAATATTTTCTTTCGCTCGCAGAGCCGTTAAATAAAGTTCAGTAATTATCTTACCAACCTGCTCTTGAGTTTCATCTTTTTTAAATTTAAAGAAACCTTCTTTATGGCGATCTCGCTGAACTTCATTCTCAATCGCTCCCCAAGAGTATAAATTAACTTGCCCTTTTAAGGTTGGTCGAGAGCTTTTTCTGTCGGAAGTATCTTTATGTTTTTGAGATAATACTTGAGTATTTGTCACAGAAAGAATAGGGTAATGACCTGCTTGTGATATTTTAGTCTGAGCTTGTGCTACAGCTACATTTGCTTTTGCCTCTAATACTCGAGGGTCTTCATTAAGTGCATAGCGTAAAATATCTTGAAGTTTTGTAGAGTTTGCGTTAGCAGACAACGTATAAAACATTGCCAGTAATCCTAAAGATAAAGATGTGTATTTCATTATTTATATCCTACTTTAATTAAAACGACTAGATGTATTTTTATAACAACGGTAAATATTATAGCTCAAATACACTATAAATAAAATTGAATTCCAGTAAAATCAATCAGTATATCGAAGAGAAAAATAAAAATATAATTTGTTTATAAAAATTATAATACTGTATTCCATTTTTTCCTAAATATAATTTAATAAGGCGTATTTAATACGCCTTATATACCTATACTCTATTTACTCGGAGATTGAGCTAAAATTTTAGTGAGAAGATCCCAATAAATTTCAACGGCTGGAATATGCACTTTTTCATCTGGAGAGTGTGCATTACGAATAGTTGGTCCAATCGAAACTAAATCCATTGTTGGATATACTTTCTTAATTAAACCACATTCAAGCCCTGCGTGAATAACCTGAATAGTCGCTTCATAGCCTAGAATTTCGTCATAAATTTGTTTGGTTAATGGCGTAATTTTAGAGAAACGATCTGGCTCCCAACCTGGATAGCTACCAGAAAAAGTAGCTGTTGCTCCAGTTAATTCAGCTAAAGATGTTAATCTTCCTCTTACATCTGCTTTTCCATTTTCTACTAATGAACGTAGTAAGATATTCGCTACAACTTCATTTTCTTCCGTTGTTAGAATACCTACGCTAAGCGATGTTTCTACCACATTTTTAACCACATCACTGTTACGGATAACACCATTTGGTAATAAGTTTAAAAATTGAATAACTTTATGGCTTGATGCTTGATCAAAAATATTCTCAGGGCGAGCTACATTATTGTAAATAAAGGTCAGATTTGGCTCTGCCAGAGCTAATTCTGTTTTTAGCACTTGTTCCACTTCAGCTAAACAAGCGGTGATTTTCTCTTGATTTTTTGCATCGAATACAAGGGTAACACTAGCTTCACGAGGAATTGCATTGCGTACTGAACCACCACGAATTTCAGCAATTTGGAATGGTACTGTGGCTTTCAATTCAGTTAAGGTTCTTGCCAATAGCTTGATTGCGTTCGCTCTGGTAGTATGAATATCACAACCTGAGTGTCCGCCATTTAGACCTTTTAATTGGAATTGTAATGCCGTATCAAATGGATTATTTTCATATTTTACTGGTAGTCTTAATTTAGCATCTTCCCCACCAGCACAGCCAATATAAATTTCACCATTTTCTTCGGTATCAGTGTTGATCATTATATTGCTTGTTAGCCAATTTGGACGTAAACCGATAGCCCCAACCATTCCTGATTCTTCGGTCATTGTTAATAATACTTCAATATCAGGGTGTACAAGGTCATCAGCATCAAGTACGGCTAAACAAGATGCTAAACCAATACCATTATCCGCACCGAGTGTAGTGCCTTTTGCTTTCACCCATTCACCATCAATATAAGGTTGAATTGGATCTTTGGTAAAGTCGTGCTGTGTGCCTTCATTCGCTTGCGGTACCATATCTAAGTGAGCTTGAATAGCAATACCTTGACGATTTTCCATTCCTGCGGTTGCAGGTTTGCGGATCAGTACATTACCAACTTCATCACGCTCCACAAAGAATTGTTTCTGTTTTGCCCAATCAACAATAAATTGAGCGATTTGCTCTTCGTGATAAGAAGGGTGTGGAATTGCACAGATTTGATCGAACCATTTCCATAATAGGCTAGGTTTAAGTGTTTGAATTTCAGACATATTCACCTCTCTTTAGTTAGTTTAAGCGGTATGTTCTTGACAAAGATTTGCAAAAATCACACCTGAACGGGATTTTATTGTAAAATTCGTTGGAAATGATAGCACGAAACTGTTTTTTAAGTTATCGTTACGCAATTTTTTTATTCGGTGCTTTAGTGCCGCTTTATATTAGGTAAAATATTATGAGTGAAAAATACACTAACGAAAAATATGTTGTGACGTGGGATATGTTCCATATGCACGCTAGAAAATTAGCACAGCGTTTATTACCTGCATCACAATGGAAAGGGATTATTGCGGTGAGTCGTGGCGGTTTATTCCCAGCGGCAGTATTGGCTCGTGAACTAAGCATTCGCCACGTTGAAACTGTTTGTATTGCAAGTTATGACCACGACAGCCAAGGGGAATTAAAAGTATTACACGCAGCAGAAGTTGCCAATGGTGGAGAAGGCTTTATCGTTGTTGATGATTTAGTCGATACAGGTAATACCGCTCGTGAAATTCGTCAAATGTACCCGAATGCTAAATTTGTAACCGTATTTGCAAAACCATTAGGGGCAGCATTAGTTGATGATTATATTGTTGATATTCCACAAGAAACGTGGATTGAGCAACCTTGGGATTTAGGTATCACATTTGTTCCACCACTTTCCAAAAGCTAATTATTAAGCACTGCTATCTAAGGACGCATTATGCGTCCTTGCAGTTTATTGACAAAGTGTTTTCATTCGGACGCCAAGCGTGGCGTCCCTACAAAGAACAACTATAACCAATTGAAAAATAAACATTTTATTTTTTCGTGTAGGGACGCCACGCTTGGCGTCCACTCATTAAATCAACAAATTAAGGTTTGTCATCAGTCTGTAAGGCCGCATTATGCGTCCTTGTTATTTATTTTTATTGAGTATCTACTATGAGTTTAGGCAATCTCTATATTATTTCAGCACCAAGCGGAGCAGGCAAATCATCTTTAATCAACGCATTATTAGCCGATTTACCAAGAAGTGAAGTGCAGCTTTCAATTTCTCACACCACGCGTAATCCTCGCCCTGCGGAAGAAAATGGCGTACATTATTATTTTACAACTCACGATGAATTTAAATCTTTGATTGAGAAAGATCATTTTTTAGAATGGGCGGAAGTCTTTGGCAACTACTACGGCACATCTTTACCAATGATTGAGCGTAGTTTAGAAAATGGGATCGATGTTTTTTTAGATATTGACTGGCAAGGTGCAAGACAAATTCGTGAAAAAGTGACGACAGTTAAAACTATCTTTATTCTGCCACCATCTAAAGCTGAACTAGAGAAACGTTTAATCGGTAGAGGGCAAGATTCAGCAGAAACGATTGCTAAACGAATGGCAGAAGCTGTATCAGAAATGAGCCACTACAATGAATTTGACTATGTGATCGTCAATGATGATTTCCAACAAGCACTCGCTGAATTAAAGAGCATTCTTATTGCAGAACGCTTAAAACAAACGGTACAAGCAGAACGTCATCAGCAACTTATTTCTCAACTATTATCAGAATAAGCGGTCAGTTATTTGTAAACTTTTGCAAAAAATGAATGATCGTTCATTTTTATGCTAGTCGAAGTGAGGCTATTTCTTTAAAATAGCCTTACTATTTTTGAGAAAGGAAAAAACAATGAAAATGACAAAATGGGCGATTTCCCTTAGTGCGATGATCGTACTTAGTGCTTGTAGTAGTCATATGAGTAATGACGGCTCATTAGAAAATGTACAGCTTACCCATCAAACCTACCAAGATATTACGAAACAATACCAAATTGATGAAAAATGGTGGTTAGGCTACCAAGATAAAGAATTAAATCGCTTAGTTGAAATGGCTCTAGCAAATAATATCAATTTAGCGAAAGCCGCCATTGCAGTTAATTCAGCCCTGTATCAAGCTAACTTAGTCGGTGCAAATTTAGTCCCTACTTTTAGTGGTGAAAGTCGTTCTTCTGCGACTAAAGGTATTGGCTCAACCGATAATGCAGTTTCGACTGGTGTTTCAACCATCAATCATCAACTAGGCTTTAATTTAAGCTATACCCTTGACTTATGGGGGCGTTTAAAAGATGCGGCTAGCGCTGCGGAATGGGAAAAAAATGCTACCGAAGAAGATTTAAAAGCAACACGTCTTTCTTTAATCAACGGTGTAGTAAGTAGCTATTATAACCTAGCGTACTTCAACGATGCCATTCGTGTGACTCAACAGAGTATTAAGACCTATGAGCAAATCAACCATATCCTGACCAATAAGCAAAATGCAGGCTTGATTGATGGGCTGACGGTCGCACAATCTACGCAGGCTATTCTTACGGCTAAAAATACCTTGATCAATTTACAAACAGCACAGAAAACCGCTGAGCAGACGTTGCGTAATTTGCTAAATTTAAAACCTAATGAACCACTTGCAGTGAATTATGCAAAACTAAATAGCGTGAAGTTACAAGGTGTTGATATGAATGTACCTGTTTCTGTTATCGCAAATCGTCCTGATCTCAATGCAAGTTTAAACCGCTTTCAAGGGGCATTTAAAAGTTTAACCGCAATGGAAAAGAGTTGGTATCCAACCTTAACTCTTGCAGGAACTTTATCTGCATCAGCAGGGAAAGTAGGAAATTTACTCGATAACCCAACATCAACAGGGCTATTATCGCTGAACTTGCCATTCTTAGATTGGAATCGTGTTCAAAATAACGTGAAATTATCGGAAGAAGCCTACAAATTGGCTCGTCTAAATTATGAACAAACGATAACATCAGCATTAAATGAAATCGACACTTATTACTATGCTTATAATCAAGCTCGCAATGGTTATGCTAATTTGCAAAAAAAATATGCTTCTGACAAAAAAATCAGCGGATATTATAAAAACCGTTACGATCAAGGCGTTTCCGAATTTCGTGAATGGCTAAATGCCTTGAATACAGAACGAGCATCGGAGCTTAGCTTATTAGAGATGAAATACACGCTCATCAAAAATGAAAATGCGGTATATCAAGCAATGGCGGGTAAATACCGTAAATAAAAACAATACTTAACACAAGCGGTAAGATCTTCGGTATTTTTTGCAAAATATGATAGGATCTTACCGTTTTTTATTTTAGTTGATCTTTACTTATGAAATTTATTATTAAACTTTTCCCTGAAATTATGATTAAAAGCGATTCAGTGCGTAAACGCTTTATTAAAATTTTAACGTCCAACATTCGCAATGTATTAACTCGTGAAACAGAAAATGTCGCTGTTATTCGTAACTGGGATTTTATTGAAGTTCGAGCTAAAGTAGAGGAAGAAGCCTCATTAGTACTGGATTTATTACAACGCACCCCCGGTATTCACCATATTTTAGAAGTGGAAGAAAAACCGTTTGAAACTCTACACGATATTTTTGAGCATACCTATTCAGCCGTAAAAGATGAATTGATAGGTAAAACATTCTGTGTTCGAGCTCGCCGTAAAGGAAAACACGAATTTAGCTCATTAGATGTTGAACGTTATGTTGGTGGTGGCTTAAATCAACGTATTGAATCAGCATCTGTAAAACTAAGCAACCCAGATATTACGGTTAGAATTGATATTGATCACGATAAAATGCTATTGATTAAAGCTCGCCACGCAGGGATTGGTGGCTATCCAATTGGTACGCAAGAAGATGTGCTTTCCTTAATTTCAGGTGGATTTGATTCTGGTGTATCAAGCTATATGCTTATTCGTCGTGGTTCTCGTGTTCATTACTGTTTCTTTAATTTAGGTGGGGCAGCCCACGAAATTGGCGTAAAACAGATGGCATACCATATTTGGAGCCGTTATAGCACTTCACACAAAGTTCGCTTTGTGGCAATTAATTTTGAAAATGTCGTTGGTGAAATTTTAGAAAAAGTCGATAACGGACAAATGGGCGTAATCTTAAAACGAATGATGGTGCGAGCAGCGAGTAAAATTGCTCAACGCTTTGACATTCAAGGGATCGTAACAGGTGAAGCTCTAGGACAAGTTTCTAGCCAAACATTAACTAATTTACGCTTAATTGATAAAGCATCAGATACTCTCGTCCTTCGCCCATTGATTACCCACGATAAAGAACAGATCATCGCAATGGCAAAAATGATCGGCACTGATGATATTGCCAAATCAATGCCTGAATTTTGTGGTGTGATTTCAAAAAATCCGACGGTTAAAGCAATTGAAAGTAAAATTTTGGAAGAAGAAGGACATTTCAATTTTGAGGTTTTAGAACAAGCGGTTGCTAATGCGAGTTTCTTAGATATTCGAGAAATTGCCCAACAAACCGAAAAAGAAGTGGTTTCCGTAGAAACAACATCAGAGCTAAGCCCTAATGATATTATCTTAGATATTCGTAGCCCTGAAGAAGTCGATGAAACTCCGTTCAGCTTGGCTGGCGTAGAAGTTCAAACCTTACCATTCTATAAATTGTCCAATCAATTTGGACAGTTAGATCAGAGCAAAAATTACCTACTTTATTGCCAACGTGGTGTAATGAGTAAATTGCAAGCCCTGTATTTAAAAGAGAATGGTTTTACAAATGTAAAAGTATTTCGTTTGTAATGTCTGAATGGGGCTAATGTAATTAGCCCCTACGAATAGATTTCTTATAACAACATCATCTCTAATAACCTCTGAATGGGGCTAATGTAATTAGCCCCTACGAATAGGTTTCTTATAACAACATCATCTCTAATAACCGTAGGGGCAAATTATATTTGCCCTAAATTATCTTTTTCAAAAATTACATTCGTTCTAGGTTATTTGGCATATCCATCAAGTAATATTTGCCAATCTTGTTCATTAAATAAAATCCCTAAACGAGTTTGCTCTTTTAGAAAAGAACGATGTAAGCGATCTAAATTCCGCTGTTTCCAAGAACAACCAACCTGAATTTTGCACTTGTCAAAATCAATGAGCCAAAATTGTCCTTGATTATCAACGAGAATATTGTGGATATTGAGATCGGAGTGATGCACTTGATGATCGTGTAATTGGCGAATAAGCTCACCAATTTGCTGATATTGTTGCGATGTTAAGCGGTTATTTTGTAAATATTGGCTGAGATCCTGTGTATTCGCAATTTTTTCTAACAAAATATCCGCTTGATAACAGAAAAATTGGCGAGTTATTTGACAAGCAATCGGGCGTGGTACGGGCAATCCCCATTGCGCAAGTTGCTTAAGTAAATTAAATTCTTGTACTGCTCTTGTATTTTCATTAGTGGTAAAAAAGTAGCGATCTTTCACTAATTTACCAAATAATCCCCCACGATAATAATGGCGAAGCACACTATTAACCCCAAGTTCTTTAGTTGTATTGATGAACCAAGTTGTGCCACGTCCTTTTGATGAACCTAACAAGCGGTCAGATTTTATGAAATTTTCGCAATTTAATAACTGCTTGACAAAAGTCTGCTGTGAAAGTGGGACAATATCGGGGTTAAATTGGTAATATCTCATCTTATTTCATCAAGTTTACAAAAATGGTTCTCAATTCTACACGATTTTTAGCTCTTTCGTTGTATTTTTAGGGTAATTTGGTAGAATCCAACGCTTAAATTTTTAGAGGTAAATCAATGAGCAATATTTCTCCTGAAGCTGAAAGTGTTAGAACTGCATTACTTGCAAAAGGTATTGAAACACCCACAGTAGCACATCAAAAAGATAAAGATTCACGCCGAGCTGAAATTCAACAACATATGCGTTCGGTTTTAGAATTACTTGGTTTAGATTTACGAGATGATAGTTTAGAAGAAACGCCACATCGTTTAGCCAAAATGTATGTTGATGAAATCTTTAGTGGCTTAGATTATCAAACCTTCCCTAAAATTACTAAAATCAAAAATCAGATGAAAGTAAGTGAGATGGTATTAGTTGATGATATTACCTTAACCAGCACTTGCGAGCATCATTTTGTTACTATTGATGGCAAAGTAGCGGTAGCTTACTATCCGAAAGATTGGGTCATTGGCTTATCAAAAATCAATCGTGTGGTTCAATTTTTTGCCCAACGTCCACAAGTACAAGAACGTTTTACTGAACAAATTCTCACTGCATTTCAAACTATTTTAGAAACTGAAGATGTGGCGGTTTATGTTAAAGCAACACACTTTTGCGTGAAGTGTCGTGGTATTAAAGATACTAACAGCCAAACCATTACATCAGCATTTGGTGGCGTATTTTTACAAGATCGTGATACACGCAAAGAATTTTTATCGTTAATTACGAAATAGTTTTAGGTAGAAAATTGCTCACAAGCGGTAAGATAGGCGGGATAATTTGTAAATGAAGATTGCATTAGGAATTGAGTATGACGGCAGTCGCTACTATGGTTGGCAACGTCAGCAAAATGTAGATTCGGTACAACAAAAGTTAGAAGAAGCCTTATCAATTATCGCCAATTCACCTTGCGAAGTATTTTGTGCGGGGAGAACAGATGCAGGCGTTCACGGTACAGGGCAGGTTGTTCATTTTGAAACATCAGCCAACAGACCACTGCAAAGCTGGTGTTTTGGCACAAATACACACCTTCCTCCAGATATTGCTGTCAAATGGGCTGTGGCTGTACCCGATGATTTCCACGCTCGTTTTAGTGCAACTGCTCGCCGCTACCGCTATATTATTTACAACCACAAATTACGCTCTGCGATTTTGCCTTTTGGGGTATCGCACTATTATCACGAGCTAGATGCAGACAAAATGCACCAAGCTGGGCAATATTTACTCGGTGAAAATGATTTTTCTGCCTTTCGTGCTGCACAATGTCAATCACATACCCCTTGGCGTAATGTTCATCATCTCAATGTGAGCCGACAAGGCGATTATATTATTGTCGATATTCAAGCTAACGCCTTTGTACATCATATGGTACGAAATATTGTCGGAAGCCTAATTGAAGTCGGACAAGGTAAACAACCGATTGAATGGATTAAGTGGCTATTAGAGCAGCGAGATCGTACTTTAGCCGCTCCCACCGCCAAAGCCGAAGGGCTATATTTAGTCGATGTGGCTTATCCAGAACACTTTGCAATCCCAAAAGCAAAATTAGGGCCATTGTTTCTGTCGTGTAAATAATACCCGCTACAGATCACAAACTCAGTAAAACAATCTGTTTCGGATCAATACTTACCCAAATATCTTGGTCTATTTCAAATTGCGTCTCTGATTTAATCGTCGCAAAGCATTCCGTCTGTCCTGCGATGATCGAAATTTCCAAAACACCGTCTTCTTCCATTATATCCTTAACGGTTCCTTTAAATAAATTAACCTTATTTTCCAGTGGATTAGAATAAACTTCTAACCAAGGAGCTTTAATCATAAGTAGCACCTCTTTGTCTAACGATAGTTTTAGTCGCTCTGCACTTTTAGGTGTAATGCAAGCGGTGAGTTCAATAGGAAAATTTGCAATTTGAACACTCACATCACAACCACCATTAAAATACTGAATCCCTGCAACTTTGCCAAATAACTGATTTCTTGCTGAACTTTGTGGTGAAAAAGTTGCCGTTGCTGTGAGAATACTATCTAATGGAATTTGCTCATCTTGCAGAATTTGAAAGGCTTTTTCTTGAGTATGGGAAAGCAAATCATAGAGCTGTAATAAGCGCTCTGCATATGATGTTAGCTGTGTTCCTCCACCATTTTTACCTCCAGTGTTACGCTCTAATAATGGCTTAGGACTAATAGCATTCATTGCTTCTAAATGATCCCAAGCACTTTTATAACTCACGTTTGCATTTTTGGCTGCTTGGTTTATTGAACCCGTATGCTGAATTGCTTTTAGTAGCCCAATCCGTTTAGGATCAACAAAAAGTACTTGCTGAAGTTTGATGGTTAATAAAATTTCATTTGAAAGCATTTTATTGTTTTATAATAATTAATATTAGCAAGCATTATACTAAATACCTTAACAATGAGAAACTCTCTCATTTTCTCATTGATATAATTAGAAAAACCTAATACAGATGTAGAAAATAATAGAGGCTTAAGGTAAAATACATTTCCCGAACGCAATCGTTTTCGCGTGTCATTTTTTCTTCACATATTAACTCTAAAATAGGAAGTCCTATGTCAGCAACAATTTTAGAAACTCTACCTCTTAATCAAAAAGTTGGAATCGCTTTTTCTGGCGGATTAGATACCAGTGCCGCGTTACTTTGGATGCGTCAAAAGGGAGCTGTGCCTTATGCTTATACTGCTAATTTAGGTCAGCCAGATGAAGATGATTACAATGCTATTCCTAAAAAAGCAATGGAATACGGTGCAGAAAATGCTCGTTTAATTGATTGCCGTAGCCAATTAGCTCACGAGGGCATTGCCGCTATTCAATGTGGAGCTTTCCATATTTCAACAGGTGGTATGCCTTATTTTAATACTACCCCGTTAGGTCGTGCGGTAACAGGAACGATGTTAGTAGCAGCGATGAAAGAAGATGATGTGAATATTTGGGGTGATGGCAGTACATTTAAAGGTAACGATATTGAGCGTTTTTATCGTTATGGTTTATTAACTAACCCAAAATTAAAAATTTACAAACCTTGGTTAGATCAAACTTTCATTGATGAACTAGGTGGCCGCCACGAGATGTCAGAATTCTTAATTGCGAATGGCTTCCAATATAAAATGTCGGTAGAGAAAGCATACTCAACAGACTCAAATATGTTAGGTGCAACGCACGAAGCAAAAGATCTTGAGCTATTAAGTACAGGAATCAAAATTGTAAAACCAATTATGGGCGTAGCATTTTGGGACGAAAGCGTTGAAATTAAGCCTGAAACAGTTTCTGTAACTTTTGAAGAAGGTGTTCCTGTTGCATTAAATGGCAAACGCTTAGAAGATCCTGTTGAACTTATTCTTGAAGCAAACCGCATTGGTGGTCGCCACGGTTTAGGTATGACAGACCAAATTGAAAACCGTATCATTGAAGCAAAAAGTCGTGGTATTTATGAAGCACCAGGAATGGCACTATTACATATTGCTTATGAACGCTTAGTAACGGGTATTCATAACGAAGATACGATTGAACAATACCGTATCAATGGTTTACGTTTAGGACGTTTATTGTATCAAGGTCGTTGGTTCGATCCACAAGCGTTAATGTTGCGTGAAACAGCACAACGTTGGGTTGCAAAAGCGATTACAGGTACAGTAACTCTTGAATTACGTCGTGGTAATGACTTCTCCATTTTAAATACTGAATCACCAAATCTCACTTACGAACCAGAACGTTTAAGTATGGAAAAAGTGGAAGATGCACCATTTACTCCAGCAGATCGTATTGGTCAATTAACAATGCGTAACTTGGATATTGTTGATACACGCAATAAATTGGGTATTTACACCGAAACAGGTCTATTATCTGTACAAAATAACGTATTACCACAATTGGGCAATAAATAATCAAATAAAATTGCACCTAATTTAATTAATAAATTAGGTGCAATTCAGACTGATGACAAACCCCAATTTGTTGTATTCAATAAACGGACGCCAGCGTGGTGCCCCTACACAACAAAATAAAATCTGTTATTTATCAATTAGTTATAATTTTCCTTGTAGGGACGCCACGCTGGTGTCCGAATGAAAAAAACTTTGTCAATAATCTGAATTTTTCATTAGGGTGTCTAACTTTATTATTAGGAGGATTTATGAAAAAACTAGAAAAACAAAAATTAGGTCGTCCAGTAATTCCAGCATCAAAAGAATTTAAACAAAATTCTCCAATTTTTATTCCACTTTTCTTTGCTGATCCAACAAAAAAAAGACAAATTGTATGGGAACTACAACTAGAAGATGGGTTACGAGATACAGGTGATGTACAGAGAAATCGAATTAATTTACCTAGTTTACCTGTAGGAAAACACCAACTCACGCTTATTGTGGGTCAGCCAATGCTCTCCATAGGTCATAAGATATATCAATGCGAACTAACTATCTCGGAATGTTCGCCCAAATACAAGTAACTCTTGTGTTACGCTCAAAGGCGATCTAGATAAAATGATTCGCCTTCATTAGCTAATTTACAATTACTACTCGTTTGCCAAATCCATATCTTTAGTTTCTTTAACCCAGTACAGTGCTAATAAACTAATAAGTCCATTTACCGCCAAATAAAGTCCAACAGCTTTTAAACCGTAATTCGCGTTTAGTTTTAACGTAATAAGTGTCGCAACACTTGCCCCTAAAATTCCAGCACAGTTATACGCTAACGAAGCCCCTGAATAACGGGCGGATGTTGGAAATAATTCGGGAAGAAAACTTGCCAATGGTCCATAGCCCATTCCAATCAACCCCATTCCAATCATTAAGAACCAAAATAGGCTTTGGGTTGTTCCATTTTCTAAAAATAGTGGCAAAGTGACACCTAATAACACCACGCCCCAAGTGGCTACAATAAGCCAAATTCTCCGTCCGATTTTATCAATATAAACGCCAGATAGTGCGATAGTTATTGCAAGAGAAAAAGCACTGCACATTAACAACGTCGTAAATGTTTTAGCTGAAATGCCTAAGCCCATTGCATAACCTGCCTCGGATAGCACTGGAGCTGATTTGGCATAAATTTGGCTAAAAGCAATCATAATGTAAAACAGCACATAGCCTGCAACCGAAATCATCATTCCTAAGAAGAAAGGCTTAAAATAGGTAGTAAATACCGACACCATCGGAATTTTGTGCGGTTGTTTCGTTTCCATTGCATTTAAGAAAACAGGGGTTTCGGTCAGTTTTAAACGAACATAAATGCCGATAGCAATTAGCACTACCGAACTTAAAAATGGAATACGCCACGCCCATTCCAATAATGCTTGCTCGCCAAATAGGGCAACTATCAACAAAAAGATACCATTAGCAGCTAATAAACCGATAGGTGCACCTAATTGTGGGAAAATGCCATACCAACCTCGTTTACCCTGCGGAGCATTCTCAATAGCGACTAAGGCTGCACCACCCCACTCTCCACCTAAGCCGATACCTTGACCGATACGGCATAAACAAAGCCCTATCGTCGCCCAAATACCAATACTTTCGTAGGTTGGAAGTAAACCAATGATGACAGTAGATACCCCCATTAAGAGTAACGACATCATAAAGGTTTTTTTACGCCCAATACGATCACCAAAATGCCCGAAAATAGCGGCACCTAACGGTCTGGCAATAAAGGTTAATGCTAAGGTTGAAAGTGCCGCTAACTGCCCTGTCATCGGATCATCACTACTGAAAAACTGTTGGTTAAACACCAATACGGCTGCCATTGCATAAATATAGTTATCAAAGTATTCAATCGCTGTGCCAACCATTGTTGCCGTTGCGACTTTTTGTGGGCTATTTTGCATTATTTGCTCCTTTTGCGATCTGCTTCAAAAAGCTATCTACCGTTGTGGCGATATGTTTAGCCTGAGTAATCGCAGTAATCACTGCAACACCATCCGCTCCATAAGCGATAAGTTGCTCAACACTATCTTCCTTCACGCCACCAATCGCAACCAATGGTTTTGTAATCCCTGCTTGACGTAATGTTTTAATAAATTCCATTCCAACAACAGGTTTCGGATCTTCTTTAGACTGAGTAGGAAAAATCGGTCCAATACCAAAGTAATCAATTTCATCAACCACATTGCTAAATTCAGCTTCTTCCATTTTATTTACCGATAACCCGATAATCAGTGGCTTATCCGTTTTAGCTCGAATGGCTTTGGGGTTCATATCGCTCTGCCCAACGTGAATACCGTCAGCCTCAATAGCTAACGCTAATTCAACATTGTCATTGATAATAAAAGGTACACGATATTGACGACAAAGGTCTCTACATTTGATGGCTAAAGCGATTTGTTGCTCTGGGAATTGTTCTAAAGACAATTTACCTTTATCACGAAACTGAAAGCAGGTAATTCCTGCTTTTAACGCATCTTCCAACACAGCAACTAAATTATCTGCTGGACTGCCTTGTAAATGGAAACAATTTTGGCTACCTGCAACAAAGTAAAGCGGTAAGATTTGATGAATATTTTGCATTTTATTTCTCCAAACTGACCGCTTGTTCTTCTTTATATGCCCAATGGTTTGTTGGCCCGTATCCTTGCCCAATTCCTAGCGGCTGGTTTATCGCTTGGGTAATAAAGGCTTTTGCCGTATGCAATGCCTGTTTGAGAGAATACCCTTTAGCTAATTCTGCCGTTAAGCAAGCCGAAAAAGTACAGCCTGTACCGTGTGTATGAGGGGTATTAAAACGTGGTGAATCCACATAAAAGGTTTCATTGTCTGAAAAGACCCAGTCTCGACAAATTTCACTTTGTGAATTCATACTATGTCCGCCTTTAATCACCACTGTTTTTGCTCCTTGCTGACGCAGTGATTTTGCCGCTTGTAAAAGCGATTGTTCATCGTGAATTTGAATCCCAGTTAAACTTTCCGCCTCAGGAATATTCGGTGTGATCACCGTTGCTAACGGTAATAATTTTTGGCTTAATGATTGAATTGCATTTTGTTGCAACAATGCTGATCCACCTTTTGCAATCATTACTGGATCAAGCACAAAAATCCCAAAATCATACCGCTTAATATTCTCCGCTACGCACTCAATAATCTCACTCGTTCCCAACATTCCGACTTTAAACGCATTGATTTGAAAATCATCGGCGATGGCTTTTAGTTGGCTTTCAATGGTATTTAATGGAATGGTGTGAATATCAAATACACCTAGCGTATTTTGTGCGGTTACAGCGGTAATCACTGAAGTACCGAATACACCACGCATTTGAAAGGTTTTCAAATCTGCCTGAATACCTGCTCCACCGCCACTATCCGAACCAGCAATCGTTAAAACTTGAGCAATCTTAGACATAATTCACTCTCCCATTTTGCTCTACCTCTTGTGCAGAGATTTCTGCCAATTTATCCAATAACCCCGTATAAAATTGCCCATACTGAGTTGCTTTAAGGGATTTTGCGACAAGCTCACCTGCAATAGCATAAGTACTACAACACTCAACCGCCGCATTGAAATAATCGCTTTTATCCGCCACCGCAAAAAATGCCCCAGAAATTGCACTTAATAAGCAACCTGATCCTGTAATTTTAGGAAACATTGCCGTACCGTTGTGTAGCGTAGCAATTCGATTACCGTCACTAATCACATCAACTTCACCGCTCATCATTGCAATAGTTTGATATTTTCGTGCCACTTGCTGACAAATAGCATTTAAATTCGCATCACCTTTGCCTGCATCAACCCCTTTCGCTTGCCAATCTACATCTGCTAAATAAGCAAGCTCCCCAGCATTACCACGAATACCGCTGAACTGAATATGTTCTAGCAGTTGTGCTACGGTTTGCTTACGATATTGCGTAGCCGCTACGCCCACAGGATCAAGAATCACAGGAATACCTAATTGATTTGCTGTTTTACCTGCTAACAACATCGCCTCTATTTCTTTACCGACTAATGTTCCAATATTGATTACTAAGGCTTGACTAATAGCTGGCACATCTTCCATTTCTTCAATCGCCACCGCCATAATAGGCGATGCCCCCAAAGCGAGTAGCCCATTTGCACAATAATTTGCCGCCACAATGTTAGTAATATTATGAATAAGCGGATTTTGTGCACGAATTTTAGCTAAATAATAGGATCGCATTTTTACTCCTTACTGGATTTCAACCGCATAATGTTTAACTTCAGGAATGGATTTAATTAACCCTTTTTGGTGCATAAACTCCGCCATTTTTTGATAACGATGATTATCCATCGCTCTTGGTCTAAGTGCTAAACGTGGAAGCGTATCTCGCCACGCTAAACGATTTAATTCATTATCCAACTCTTTCGGTTTATAGCTGACAAAGAGTTTCCACGCATCATCTTGATGGTTAATTAAATAGGTGGTTGCCTGCTCTAAAGCGGTCAGAAATGCTGAAAGTTTTGCATTTGAAAGATGCTGCTGATGAGCTACTAGAATCAGTTCGTCATAAGCGGGTACACCGTGTTCTTCTGGGAAGAATGCAATACCCTGATGTTTTTCAAGTTGTAGTTGGTTAAGTTCAAAATTACGGAATGCACCAATTACCGCATCAACCTGACCCGACAGCAAAGATGGTGAGAGCGACCAATTCACATTCACTAATTCAACATCTTGACGAGTTAAATTGACGGAAGAGAGCATCGCCTCTAATAAGCTATCTTCAAAACCACTTACCGAATAGCCAATTTTCTTGCCTTTTAAATCAGATAACTGATTGATTTTGCCATTTTTTAATGCCACTAAACTATTCAATGGTGTTGAAACTAACGTCCCAATTCTAATAAGTGGTAATCCTTCCGAAACGTGTTGTAAAAGTTGCGGTTGGTAGTCGATAGCAATATCTGCTTTACCACTTGCGACTAGCTTTGGTGGTAATGAAGGATCGGCCGGTTCAATAATTTCCACCTCCAAACCATTTTGAGCAAAATAGCCTTTCTGCTGAGCAACAATAATTGCAGCATGATCGGGGTTTACAAACCAATCTAGTAATAGCGAAAGTTTCTCTTTTGCCGAAACATTATTTGCCCAACTAAAGACACAGAATACACAGAGTATGTTGATTAGCTTTTTCATTATTTTCTCCTTTGGTTGTTTAATTAACTTAAATCTAGTCCCATCTGCCAAAAAGCAGCTTCCATTCGAGTTGCTGTATTAAAAATTGCTTGAAGTGATTGAATCTGTTGTGGTGAAAGCGATGCACACAGCTCATCTAAAAACAGTGCCAAATCTTGTGCTGCTTGTTGAAAAGATGGCGAGGCATAAGCATCAATCCACGCTTGATAAGGATTACCTTCAGGGCTTAATTTCTGTTGTACAATATATTTCGCAATCTCCGCATAACCGATAGCACAAGGGGCAATTGCAGTATATAACTCAGCTAATCCACCTTTTATTCCACAATCTAAAACATAACGGGTATAAGCCACACAAGCCGATGATTCTTGTGTACTAAACAGTTCTTGCTCTGAAATTCCCCACTCTTTGCAAAATTGAATATGGAGTTCAATTTCATTTAACAGCTCATTATTAGCTTGTTGAGCTTGACGAATTTGTGCAAAGTTGTCCGCTTTATAAATGCCTAATGAAATCGCTCGGCTATATTGAAATAAGAACAGATAATCTTGTTTCAAATAATGCTGAAAAGCGATTTTCGGCAATGTCCCTTTCGCAAGTTGTTGGACAAATTCGTGATGAGTATAGTCTTGCCAATGTGGCGTTGCTTGTTGTATAAACTGTTGAATAATCGACATTTTTTCTCCTTTTATTGATTATCTCTAACAAATTTTATTTAACGTAATTCTCTCGCCCAAGGGATTACACGTCGCAGCAATAAATCAACGGAAAAATAAAGGCAAAGAGTCATAATGACTAACATAAATAAAGCCGCAAACATCAAATCCACTTGCATTCGAGCATTTGCGTGTAACATCAAATAGCCTAACCCTTCTGAAGATCCGACCCACTCCCCCACCACTGCACCGATAGGAGCTATCGAAACCGCAATACGCAAGCCCGATGCTAAAGCAGGTAAAGCGGCAGGTAATTGCACTTTTAGTAATATCCGTAATGGCGAAACGCCCAAAGTTTTAGCGAGATCTAACCAATTCTTAGGGGTATGACGTAAACCGTCAAAACAAGCAGCCGTTACGGGAAAGAAAATAATCAAAACCGTCATCACAATTTTTGATGCCAGCCCATACCCAAACCAAAGCACAAGCAATGGTGCAATGGCGAACACAGGAATAGCTTGAGAAATCACCAAAATTGGCAGTAAAAAACGAGAAAGGGTTCGAGAAAAATAGAGCAATAATGCGGTAAATAGCCCAAAACTACAGCCTAAAAGTAATCCAATTAAAATCTCAAGCAATGTAATTTGTGTGTGTTGCCATAAGAGTGAAAAATGTGAAAAAAGCCTTACGCCCACACTTTCAGGCGGCGGCAAAATATAATGGGGTAACGAGAAAAATTGAGTACATAGCCACCATAAGCCAAATAAGCTCAACAAGATCACAAGCGGTCGGATTAGTGAGAAGATTTGCAAAAATTTTTTCATATCTCACCGCTTGCTAGTTCGGCTAAAAGCCGTTGTTGTAAACCTAACACTTCTGCTTGTTGTGTGGCTTTCGGTGGGAAAATAGGGGCTGATATGCTGATCGGCTGATCTTTTAAGATAAAGATTTGATCACTTAATCGAATGGCTTCAAATGGATCGTGTGTGACCAATAACACCGTTTTATCATCAAGTAACTCTTGGGTTAAATCTTGGAGTTGATGACGAGTTACAGCATCTAATGCAGAAAAAGGCTCATCAAGCAAAATCAAATTTGCCTGTTGCATCAGAACTCTTGCCAATGCCACACGTTGTCGTTGTCCTCCCGAAAGTTGATAACAAGGCTTGTTAAGATGCTTATCCATCTTCACCGCCACCAATATTTGATAGGCTTTATCACAAGTTTCTGATGTTTTTGTACCTGATAAATAAGCCTTTAACTGCACATTATCTAGCAGAGATAACCAAGGCAATAAATTATCTTGTTGTGCCATCCACGCAATCTTGGTTTCGGCTTGATAAATAACCTCTCCGCCCGTAATCGCATCATTTTCTAAACCTGCTATGGCACGTAATAAGGTTGATTTCCCCACACCAGAGGTGCCGAGTAATGTTGACCACTTACCTGAAGAAAGCTGCCAATTAAAATGCTCAAACAGCTTTTGCGAGCCAAAGGCTAAAGAGAGATCACGAATCTCCACACACCACATAGCAACACCTATTAGGATTTAGCTGTGAATAAGGGAAATACGGAAAGATTAAAAATTGAATATGGAGAAAGGGATATTATGGTTTTCATCGCTTAGTTTCCTACGGCAGTATTAACTGAATCAGGTTCACGGGTATCATCTCAGCTACAAGTAGCACCCCGACTAAATTGAAAACGAGTATAAGGGATCTTAATGAGAATGCAAATTTCTTTACATTTCTAACCGCTTATAGATTAAAAATGCCAAATAAAAAAATCTGCACTTTACTCCGTAAATATTTTTACGTTTCAAGTACAGATTTAATACTCGGTTAATTTAAAACCAGTTTAAAGCTAGTTTAAAACTAATGATAAATTACCACTGATAGCCTACGCCAACCCCACCAGATAAGTGACCTTGGCTGTTTGCAGTACCTTGTAATTTCAAGACGACTTTACCATTATCACTTGCTCTAGAGTAACCAACAGAGAGTGCTGAAGCACCAGCATATCCACCAGCAGCAGCGGCAACCATTGACTTACCAGGGATATAAACTTGTGGTAACGATGCTGCGGCAGCAGAGCTTGCTCCAATACCACGAACACGTTTATCTAATTTGCCCACTTTATTATCAACAGCATTAAGTTGGTTCACATTAACCGCATCAGTGCCTCTAACACCCGGTGCAACATTGCTGATAACTTTGTTGCCTGCGTTAATACCTTGATTATTAATAGTAACACCGCCAACATTTAAGCTACCGTTTTCTGGCAATTTAACATCTTTCGCTAAGCCAAAGGTTACATCATTGCCATTTTTGGTAATTTCAATGTTGCCATCTTTATTATTAAGATCAACAGTTGCTCTTGGTTTAACATTAGAGCTGTCTTTACCATTTACAGTTAAATTCCAACCAGCTTCTGCAGTTTCTTTAACCTCATATAATTGGCTACCATTTACAGCATCTTTGCTGTTTGCATTTACATCACCGTCTTTTACATTGGTAACTTTATTGCCTGCAACATCAACTTTGTCTTTTGTTACTGTCGGACCACCCTCGACGGTTAAACCATCATTATCGATCTTCGTATTACCTGTTTTTACGCTGCCCTTATCGCTCAAATCAATGTTTTGAGCCAATTTGACATTTAAGGTACCTTTATCAGGATTTGCAACAACACCAATATTATTATCGGTCAGCTTATCCTTGTTAGCACCGCCCTTAATATCTAAGCGAGAGTTCAATGGGCGTTTCACCTCAACATCTTTGTCATCACCTGCAAAACGCAAGCCATCATTCAAGGTTGCTACTTCTTCGGTAATGGTCTTAGTTGGGTATTTCGGATCTTTGGTTTCATAAACGATACGAGTTTTACCTTCTGTACCATCTTTACCATCTTGACCTTTAGCACCATCTAAACCTGCTCGACCATCTTTAACACTGATATTCGCAGATGCACCATCTTTGCCATCAGCACCTTTCGGACCTGTCAAGCCGATCGAGCCGTCTTTGCCGTTTAACACCACAGATGAACCGTCTTTACCGTTTACACCAACTGTGCCATCAATGCCGTCTTTGCCTGGTTGACCGTTTTGGCCTGGTTCGCCTTTTTCGCCAACTTGAACATTATTGGTCAAAGCGACCTGCAGTTTCTTAGCACCGTCTGTATCGGTAATGACAGATGTGCTTAATGACGGACCTTTGCCTACCACAGCAATGGCTGTATTCAAGTCTTGCTTGATTTCGTTGCCATTTTGGTCTTTCAAACCAAAACCGCCGTCAATCTTATCTTTGGTGTCTTGGCTTAAATCAACTTTGTAATCAGTAACACCAGTCTCAGTATTAGGTGTAGGTGTAACTACAACTTTGTCAGAGCCACTGCTTACAGTTGTGTCTTTTCCGTGTACTGTGAAAGTTTTGCTACCATCAGGATTATCCTTGGTCTCAACAGTAATGTTTTTACCCGGCTGAACATCCCCTGCACCACCAGGGGTACCATCTTCACCTTTAGGACCTTGTGGACCTGCCGGACCGGTTGCACCGTCTTTGCCGTTGGTGATGTTTGTTGAAACAGGAGCTGAACCATCGTTGTTATTAACAGTAACGGTTTTGCTGCCGTCTTGGTTTTCAACCAAGGTTACGGTTGGACTCTTACCGTCTTTACCGTTATTCACCGTGGTGCTGGTGCTTGTGCCATCAGGGTTGTTTACTGTGATGGTGTGTGTACCGTTGCCGTTGTCTGTCACAGTCGCTGTGGCTGATTTACCGTCAGCACCTTTTTCACCTTGTTCACCTTTTTCACCATTCTTACCATCTTTAACAGTGGCAGTGCTTTGAGTGCCATCTGCGTTGGTGATGGTAATGGTGGCTGTGTCGCCAACTTTTTCTACGCTGGCAGTTGGTGATTTGCCGTCTTTACCGTTGGTGATGTTTGTTGAAACAGGAGCTGAACCATCGTTGTTATTAACAGTAACGGTTTTGCTGCCGTCTTGGTTTTCAACCAAGGTTACGGTTGGACTCTTACCGTCTTTACCGTCATTCACCGTGGTGCTGGTACTTGTGCCATCAGGGTT
>NZ_JBSIUP010000027.1:0-33517 GCF_053654055.1 Ursidibacter sp. B-7004-1
GTTCTCGACTTTGAAACTATCCCAATAGTAAGGAGTGTTGATTTTTCTGCATAGTTGTTATAATCCTTTTTTAATTCCATTACACTTAGCTTGATTTTTTACGATAAAAGAATGTATTAGCTATCACTATTTCACTGAGTTATCCTTATTTTTATAGATTAACCTAACTTTTAATTTACTTTAGTTCTTAAATTTTTTTAAATTTTTTTATATCACCCCTTGAAACTCTCAAATTTATCTCTATTTATTGTTTCGTCTGAGCGGGAACGTCAAAGAACTTCCCGTTTATTTAAAATCTTTTAAGTTGGCTTGAAATGTAGAGAAGTAACCCTATCTTGTAGCTAACTTTAACGAACATACAACTTGGAGAATTTAAAATGGGAAAAATTATTGGTATTGACTTAGGTACAACCAACTCTTGTGTAGCAGTAATGGACGGTGATAAACCACGCGTGCTTGAAAATGCAGAAGGCGCACGCACAACACCATCAATCATTGCTTATACCGATAAAGAAACACTCGTGGGTCAACCAGCAAAACGTCAGGCGATTACCAACCCGAAAAATACATTATTTGCAATCAAACGCTTAATCGGTCGCCGTTTTGAAGATAAAGAAGTACAACGTGATATCGAAATTATGCCGTTTGAAATCAGCAAAGCAGATAATGGCGATGCGTGGGTAACGGTAAAAGGCGAGAAAATGGCTCCGCCACAAATTTCTGCGGAAGTGTTGAAAAAAATGAAGAAAACCGCAGAAGACTTCTTAGGCGAGCCAGTAACAGAAGCGGTTATTACTGTACCAGCATACTTCAACGATGCACAACGCCAAGCAACTAAAGATGCAGGTCGTATCGCAGGTTTAGAAGTTAAACGTATCATCAACGAGCCAACAGCAGCGGCGTTAGCTTACGGTTTAGACTCTAAGAAAGAGAACCAAATCATCGCAGTTTACGACTTAGGTGGTGGTACATTCGACTTGTCAATTATCGAAATTGATAATTTTGATGGCGAGCAAACCTTTGAAGTGCGTGCAACCAACGGCGATACTCACTTAGGTGGTGAAGACTTTGATAACCGTTTAATCAACTACTTAGTAGAAGAGTTCAAAAAAGAACAAGGCGTTGATTTACGCAACGACTCAATGGCAATGCAACGTGTGAAAGAAGCCGCAGAAAAAGCAAAAATTGAGCTTTCATCAGCACAATCTACGGAAGTAAACTTACCGTATATTACTGCCGATGCAACAGGCCCTAAACACTTAGTTTTAACCGTAACGCGTGCAAAATTAGAAGCACTTGTTGAAGATTTAGTCGCACGCTCATTAGAGCCAGTGAAAGTGGCATTAGCCGATGCAGGATTATCCGTATCTGAAATCAATGATGTGATTTTAGTTGGTGGTCAAACTCGTATGCCATTAGTACAACAAAAAGTGGCTGAATTCTTCGGTAAAGAACCACGTAAAGATGTAAACCCAGATGAAGCGGTTGCAATCGGTGCTGCTGTACAAGGTGGTGTTTTAGCGGGTGATGTAACAGACGTTCTTTTATTAGACGTAACACCATTATCATTAGGTATTGAAACAATGGGTAGCGTAATGACAAAACTTATTGAGAAAAATACCACAATCCCAACGAAACATAGCCAAGTGTTCTCAACAGCGGAAGATAACCAAAGTGCAGTAACTATCCACGTATTACAAGGTGAACGTAAACGTGCAAGCGATAACAAATCGTTAGGTCAATTCAACCTAGATGGTATTCAACCTGCACCACGTGGTATGCCACAAATTGAAGTAACGTTCGATATTGACGCAGATGGTATCTTACACGTGTCAGCGAAAGATAAGAACACAGGTAAAGAGCAAAAAATCACAATCAAAGCATCTTCTGGTTTAAGTGATGCTGAAGTTGAGCAAATGGTGCGTGATGCAGAAGCAAACGCAGAAGCAGACCGCAAATTTGAAGAGTTAGTCCAAACTCGCAACCAAGCTGATGCGATTGTTCACTCAACGCGTAAACAAATCACTGAAGCAGGCGAAGCATTAAATGCAGACGATAAAGCGAAGATCGAAGAAGCCGTTGCAGAGCTTGAGAAAGCAGCAAAAGGCGAAGATAAAGCAGACATCGAAGCGAAAATTGAGGCTTTAGTGAAAGTGTCTGAACCACTTATCCAAGCAGGTCAAGCACAAGCTCAACAAGGTCAGCAACAAGCCCAACAAAGCCAAAAAGATGACGGCGTAGTGGATGCTGAGTTTGAAGAAGTGAAAGACAATAAGTAATTTGTCTGAATGATTATAGGGGCGTATTGTATACGCCCCTTTGGCTTATATACGATTTAACATCGTAACCAAATTTCCCCTAACCCCTCTTTGCTAAAGAGGGGAACTTGATCGAAAAAATATCCAATACATTGGTCTATTTTTCGATTAAGAATTTATCTCCTGATAGCGCCCGTTTTTAACGGGTGCTGAAATGTATAAAAGGCACTCGTGTGGACACGAGAGCCATCAGAGATTTGGTAACATAGAGTTAAATTCGTAATTAACAAGCGGTCAGATTTCACCAAAACTTTGCAAATAAACCAAAATGAAACTCTACCCAATTATAGTTAAAACATTTGACCAAGCCACAACAAGCGAAGATTTTCAACCACTTTGGCAATCTGTTGAATTACCTAAAAATAGTCAATGTTATGGGATTTATTTCAACTATACCGAACAAGGTTATGATTTTGCGATTGCAACAGAAACGCCAAATCAAAATATGCCAATTATGATTGAAGATTTAACGTGGTATGAAAAATTCAGCACTAAAGTTGAGTTACTTGGCGAAACGTGGGAAAACATCAATCGCAAAGGAAAACAAGGTTTATTAAGACGAGCTTTTACGGTTGATTTTGAGCAGTATCAGCCAGACGGAAAGGTTGATGTATTTGTGTCGGTCGTAGCACATTGTTAGAATGTGGACACGAAACATCGTGTCCCTACAAATACCCCCGATAGCGCCCGTTTTTAACGGGTGCTGAAATGAATAAAAGGCACTCGTGTGGACACGAGCGCCATCAGGGGGGATGTGTTTATGTCGGTGGTGGCACATTGTTAGAAAAATTCTGCCCCCGCCCCGCTTGCGGGGGAAGTGGTTGAGCGTAGCGAAACCGAAGGGGGCATTTACAAAATTTTGTGCAAAACACACCGCTTGTTTGCCCCCTACCCCGCCTTTGGCGGTACTTCCCCCGTAAACGGAGGCAGAATTATTTATACAAGCGGTCAAATTTCAGCAAAATTTTACAAATTTAAAATGGAAACATTATGTCAAAACGTGATTATTATGAAGTCCTTGGGTTAAGCAAAGGGGCGAGTGAGCAGGAGATCAAACGTGCCTACAAACGTTTGGCAGCAAAGCATCACCCTGACAAAAACCAAGGCAGTAAAGAAGCAGAAGAAAAATTTAAAGAGATCAAAGAAGCCTACGAAGTGTTAGGCGACAGTGAGAAACGTGCAATGTACGACCAATACGGTCATCAAGCCTTTGAACAAGGTGGATTTGGCGGAGGCGGTGGCTTCGGCGGATTTGGTGGTGGCGGTTTCGGTGGCTTTGAAGATATTTTCAGCGAAATGTTTGGTGGTGGCTTTGGCGGTAGTGGACGTGGTCGTCAGCGTGTTGTGCGTGGTGATGACTTACAATACAACCTTGAGATCACCCTTGAAGAAGCCGTTCGTGGCGTGAAAAAAGATATTCGTATTCAAACACTTGCAGAATGTGATTCTTGTCACGGTAGCGGTGCCGAAGCTGGAAGCAAAGTGGAAACCTGTCCAAGCTGTCACGGGTCAGGACGCATTCGCCGTCAGCAAGGTTTCTTTATGACAGAACAAGCCTGTCCAACTTGCCACGGCACAGGTAAGAAAATCGAGAAACCTTGTAAATCGTGTCACGGTGATGGACGTGTTCATAAAACCAAAAATCTCTCTGTTACTATTCCACCAGGCGTTGATACAGGCAATCAATTACGCTTATCAGGCGAAGGTGCTGCAGGTGAGAACGGTGCACCAGCAGGCGATTTATATGTTGTAATTCACGTTAAAGAGCACGATATTTTTGTGCGTGATGGATCAAATCTCTATTGCGAAGTGCCGATTAGTTTCACAATGGCTGCATTAGGTGGTGAGATCGAAGTGCCAACCCTAGATGGCAGAGTGAAATTAAAAATCCCAGCTGAAACGCAAACAGGTAAACTTTTCCGAGTGCGTGGCAAAGGCGTGTCTTCTCCAAGAGGCGGCTATGCAGGGGATTTAATCTGCAAAGTGATTATTGAAACCCCAGTTTCACTCAATGAAGAGCAGAAAGAATTACTGCGTAAATTAGAAGAAAGTTTAGAAGGAACAGGTAAAAACCGTCCGAAACATCAAGGTTTTTTTGATGGCGTGAAAAAATTCTTTGATAATTTGGGTAAATAGCTAGCCAGATAATAGAGAGCGGTAGGGAAACCTACCAACCTTATGATAAGCGGTAAGATCAGCGAGCAATTTTGCAAATCACTCTACTAATCTTACCGCTTGTCTATTTCAGCGACTCTGTATAAATTCATCTTTAATCACAAAAGCGAATTGGCTACCTTTGCCGACTTCACTCTGAATTTCAAGGTAACTATGGTGTTGCTCTAAGGCGTGTTTCACAATAGCTAATCCTAAACCACTACCGCCTGTTTTATGGCTACGAGACTCATCTACACGATAAAAACGTTCAGTTAGATGGGCGAGATGTTGAGCTTCGATTCCTACGCCATTATCTTCCACACAGAACCTAATACCCTGTGCGGTTTTTTCTAAGCTAATTTTAATCGTTGCATCATTCCCTGCGTGATGAACAGCGTTGTAAATTAAGTTTGAAACTGCACTTTGTAACTGCCCTTCATCACCTATCACAAAAATATCTGGCTCGATATTAAACTCAATCTGTTGTTGGCTATCGTGTAGAATATCGGTATTTTTACGAATAGTTAAAATCAGTTGAGAGAGATCGATTGCTTGATGTTCCGTATTATTAGAGCCTTCAATTTTCGCCAAAATACTCAGCTGTTGTAGCAAATTATTCATTCGCTGGCTCTGCTCTTTCATCGCTTCGATGGCTTTTTTCTGTAACGTAGGGTTATCTAATTCGCCTTCTAACATCTCTAAAT
Organism: Ursidibacter sp. B-7004-1; assembly: GCF_053654055.1. NCBI lineage: Bacteria > Pseudomonadati > Pseudomonadota > Gammaproteobacteria > Pasteurellales > Pasteurellaceae > Ursidibacter > Ursidibacter sp. B-7004-1. The sequence goes on from NZ_JBSIUP010000027.1 coordinate 5,177, forward strand.
AACCTTGAAGAACGGTTAAAGGTGTGCGTAATTCGTGGTTCATATTCGCCAAAAAGGTTTGGCGAGTATGAAGTAGGCGAATAAACGATGTGACATCTCTCGCAATAATTAAGTAAGATTCGCTATCGTAGCTATTTAAATTAAGTTCAATATAACGTTGATTGTGAGTCAATAATACAAGCGGTCGGTTGCGGTTCGGCTGACGAAAATAATGCTTAAATTCAGGGTAGAAAATCACGTTAAAAATGCTTTTAGTGGATTTTTTATCCCAAAAGAAAGCAAACATATCTTGGGCAACATTGTTACACCAAGAAATATCGCCATTATGTTCACAGATAATAATCGCATCTGGCAAATATTGAATATTACGGTTTAATTTAGACAGTAAGCGTAATGTTTTAATTTTTTCTCGGCGTGAGCGTGCTTGATAGTAAGCTGCTGTTTGGGAAATATGCTCGATACCGCTTACTTTTTTAACTTTCTCAAGCGGTCGGTTTGGGTTAATAATTTGCAATAAGCTAAATTCATTATAGTGATGCCAAACAAGTAATAAAATTAAAATACTAGAAAACCAAAAAGTAAATTCTTTAGCAAAAAGTGAGAGCAGGAAAGCGATCCCCACAGATAATAACAATTCAAGGACAAAATGTTTGAGTGAAATGTTGAGTTTCATTAGTTATCCTGAAAATGCGTTGAAAAGCGATAACCAGAACCACGAACTGTTTGGATATAACGATCAAAACCATAGGGTTCAAGGTTTTTTCGTAATCGGCGGATATAGGAATCGACCGTTCGGTCTTCCACATAAATATCATTACCCCAAATAAAATCAAGCAGTTGCTCTCGGTTATACACTTTTTCAGGGTGAGTCATAAAGAAATGCAGTAACTTATATTCAGTTCCACTGAGATCGATAGATTTTCCTTCAAAGCTAACACGTTGAGCTTGCTGATCGATAACTAAATTATCAATATTGAGTAATGCACTAGGCGGATCGTAACTACGTCGCCAAACCGCTTCAATACGAGCAAGTAAGATTTTCGGCGAAAAAGGTTTGGTAATGTAATCGTCCGCTCCTGCACTGAGTCCTGTAATACAATCTTCTTCTGCACTGCGAGCCGTTAGCATAATGACAGGAATTTTTGCTGTTTCTTCGTTTTTCTTAAGATATTCCAAAAATTGAATGCCAGATCGCCCTGGTAACATCCAATCCAGCAGAATAAGTTTAGGCTTTTCTGCCATTTTATTGACCGCACTTTGATAGTCTTCCGCTTCAATCACATCATATTTTTGTTTGAGTAAATAGAGTGCGATCATCTCTCGGATTGCTCGTTCATCTTCCACGATAAGAATGTTATTTGACATTATATGAATTCCTATTAAGTGTAAATGATTGAATAATATGGATATGTATGTAAGAAAGGTATTAGCCGAAGTGCTAGGAAACACCATTTGGCAACAATCTGCCTCCGTAAGTGAAGGCAGAAAATAATTGACTATACTTAACTTACATCTAGCCCATTCTACCTTTAATATAATCTTCTGTCCGTTGATTTTTCGGTTTATCGAAGATTTGCTTAGTTTCGCCAAACTCCACTAGCTCGCCTAAATACATATAAGCGGTATAGTCTGAACAGCGTGCTGCTTGTTGCATATTGTGGGTTACAATGGCAACGGTATAGTCGTGTTTTAATTCGGTAATGAGTTCTTCAATTTTCATTGTTGAGATGGGGTCAAGTGCCGAACAAGGTTCATCAAGTAATAATACGTCTGGTTTTACTGCAATTCCACGAGCAATACATAAACGCTGTTGTTGTCCGCCTGACAAACTATCGCCACTTTGGTGCAATTTATGTTTTACTTCATTCCAAAGTGCTGCTTTGGTTAATGCCCACTCAACACGATCATTAAGTTCCGATTTCGGTAACTTTTCAAATAAACGAATACCAAAAGCGACATTATCATAAATCGACATTGGGAAAGGTGTCGGTTTTTGGAAAACCATTCCCACCTTCGCACGAATAATGGAAATATCAGTATGTGAAGTCAGTAAATTCTCGCCTTCTAAGTTAATTTCTCCCGTTGCACGTTGGTTTGGATAAAGCTCAAACATACGGTTAAAAGTACGAAGTAAGGTCGATTTTCCACAGCCTGATGGTCCGATAAAAGCGGTAACTTTATTACGGGCAATTGGCATATTGATATTCTTTAAAGCGTGGAAATCACCATAGTAAAAATTTAAGTTATTTACTGTTATTTTTGCGTCAATTTGGTTAAGTAAAGTATTCATTCTTATTATTCCTTATTTGTGTTTGTTAAAGTAAACACGCGTTAATACGTTAAGCGAAAGGACAAATAGGGTAATCAGTGTTGCCCCTGCCCACGCTAAATTATTCCAGTCTTCAAATGGGCTTGCAGCATATTGGTAGATCACCACAGGCAGGTTTGCCATTGGTCCATTCATATCCCACGAAGTGAATTGGTTGGAAAGTGCAGTAAAGAGTAAAGGTGCAGTTTCGCCTGAAATACGAGCAACAGATAATAATACCCCTGTGATAATCCCTGAGCGAGCTGCTCGGTAGCAGATCATTGTAATCACTCGCCACTGTGGGCAACCTAAAGCAGCCGCTGCTTCTCGCAAGTTATTCGGAACAAGGTTAAGCATACTATCGGTAGTTCTCACAACAACGGGAATAACCAACATTGCAAGGGCTAATGATCCTGCCCAACCTGAATAATGTTGTACCTGTGCAACATAAATGGCATAGATAAATAAACCAATGATAATTGATGGAGCAGAAAGTAAAATATCGTTCAGAAAACGAGTCACTTTGGCTAAATAAGAGTATCTGCCGTATTCACTTAAATAAGTGCCTGCCAAAATGCCGATAGGTGTTGCAATAAAGGTTGCAACTGAAACCATTAAAATCGACCCTAAAATAGCATTCATTAAGCCACCTTTTTCATTCGGTGCAGGTGTTGCTTGGGTAAAGAGATCGAAAGATAACGCAGGGATCCCTTTCATCACTAAGGTATAGAGAATCCAAACTAACCAAAATAGACCAAAAATTACCGCAAGATAAGCTAATCCAAGCATTACTTGATTTTTAATTTTACGGCAATAAAACCGTTGATTTTGAAAAGACTTCATTAGCGTTTTCCTTCTAGTTTTGTCATACGCATAATCAATAAGCGTGAAGCCCCAAGTACTAAAGTGGTAATTAAGAATAGAATTAAACCGAGTTCCATTAAGGCTGATTTTTGTAAACCACCCGCTTCGTTAAATTCATTTGCAATTGCTGAGGCAATAGAGGTTGAAGGTGAGAAGATAGAGTCAGGCAATTGGAAGGCATTACCAATAACAAAAGTTACTGCCATTGTTTCGCCTAATGCTCGCCCAAGTCCAAGCATAATACTGCCAATAACCCCTGTTTTTGTATAAGGTAGTACAACTTTCCAAATCACTTCCCACGTTGTTGAGCCAAGTCCATAAGCAGATTCTTTTAATAATGGTGGCACAACGCTAAAAACATCACGCATCACTGATGCGATAAAAGGAATAATCATAATGGCAAGCACTAAGCCTGCGGTAAATAATCCGATGCCGAAAGGAGCTCCAGAAAATAAGATACCGATAACAGGTAGATCACCAAAGGTTTCAATTAAATGAGGCTGAACATATTCTTGGAATAATGGCACAAAAACAAACAAGCCCCACATACCATAAATTATTGATGGAATGGCAGCCAGCATTTCCACCGCAGTACCGATAGGGCGTTTTAACCATTCTGGTGAGAGTTCTGTTAAAAAGGTTGCGATACCAAAAGAAATTGGTACAGCAATCAACAGAGCAATTCCTGCTGAGATAAGTGTACCAATAATAGGAACTAATGCACCATAGCTATCTTGTACTGGATCCCAATCATTTGTCCATAAAAAAGCCAGATTAAAACGAGTAATGGAATCCCAACTACCGATAATAAGAGAGAGTAAAATTGCAGAGAGTACTGCAAAAACAAATACCGCAAAAAAACGTGTTGTATTTTTAAACAAGCCCTCGATCCAAGGGTGATTTAAGCATTTATTATCAATTTTATGCATAACATTTACTTCTTAAGAGCTTGTTATAGAAATTACTCTACAACAAGCGGTCTGTTTTACCGAATTTCTTGCAATTCGATTTTTAACTAATATAAGGCGTTGCCTTGCTTATCTTTTACTTCATTTTTCCAATGTGTTTTGATCTGCTCAACAACATTGTCTGGTAATGGCACATAATCTAGCTCTGATGCAGATTCTTTCCCATTTTGGAATGCCCATTCAAAGAATTTGAATACACTTTTTGTCTGCTCAGGTTTTTCACTATTTTTGTGAATTAAGATAAAGCTCGCAGCGGTGATAGGCCAAGATTGCTCACCTGCTTCGTTAGTTAAAATGACGCCCATTCCAGCTTCACTATCCCATTTCGCATTAGCAGCCGCAGCAGCAAAAGTTTCACGAGATGGTTGAACGAAATGCCCATCTGCATTTTGTAATGCAACCCACGATAACTGGTTTTGTTTTGCATAGGCATATTCTACATAACCGATAGAATATTTAAGCTGTTTGACATAAGCCGCAACACCCTCATTACCTTTACCACCTTGTCCAACAGGCCATTTAACAGATTTCCCTTCGCCTACTTTTTCTTTCCATTCAGGTGATACTTTAGAAAGGTAATTCGTCCAACCAAATGTGGTGCCTGAACCATCTGAACGGCGAACTACTAAAATATTTTTCTCTGGTAATACAATTCCTTGATTTAACTGAGAAATTGCTGGGTCGTTCCATTTTTTGATCTTACCTAAGAAAATATCCGCTAACACTGCACCAGAAAGTTTCAATTCACCTGATTTCACTTCAGGAATATTTACCACTGGCACTGTTCCACCAATAATCGCTGGGAACTGTAATAATTGGTTGTCATCTAATGCCTGTGCTTTCATTGGATCATCAGAAGCACCAAAATCAATGGTTTTAGCAATAATTTGTTGCTGACCACCACCAGAACCAATTGATTGATAATTCACTCGATTAGCCGTTTCTTTTTCATATAAACCAGCCCATTTTGCATAAATCGGATACGGGAAAGATGCACCAGCCCCTGTAATTGTTTCTGCATTCGCCGATTGCATAATTGCAAAAGAAAGACCTAATACCGTTAAAGGTTTGAACACTTTGGATAGCATTGTTTTCTCCTTAATGAGTTAAGTGATTTCACAATGCAAAGTCTAAGAAATAAATATGACAAAATGATGACAGAAGTGTAAAGATAACTTCGCATAAATTCTAGGAAGGAAAATATTGATAACATTGAAAAAATAAACTAGATATCGCATATTCTATATCTAGTTTATTTTTAAGACTACCTTGCCCCAAATACCACTATCGTTTTCCCGTGGGCTGAGATTAGTCCATCATCTTCAAGCATTTTTAAGATACGTCCAACCGTTTCCCGAGAACAGCCCACCATTTGTCCGATTTCTTGACGAGTAATTTTAATTTGCATACCTTGTGGGTGAGTCATCGCATCTGGCATTTTGGCTAGGTTCATTAAGGTTTGTGCAATACGCCCCGTTACATCTAAGAATGCAAGATTACTGACTTGGCGAGATGTCATTCGTAAACGGCGAGCCATTTGAGCGGATAAATACATTAAAATATCAGGGTTTAAATGGACGAGTTGTTTAAACTTTTTATAAGAAATTTCCGCAATTTCACAATTACCTTTGGTTCTAACCCAAGCGGTTCGTGGCTGAGTACGTTCTTCAAACAAGCTAATCTCACCGACAAACTCTCCTTGCCCAAGATTAGTTAAGAGCATTTCTTTGCCGTCATCATCTTTAATAAACACTGAAACTGAACCATTTACGATATAAAACAGCGACTCAGCATCTTCCCCTGCGTGAATAAGAGTATATTTAGCAGGATAACGATGGATATGACAGTGAGTTAAAAACCACTCTACTGCAGGATCGTGAATTGATGGTAAAGGAGATACATTTTCAAGTTGAGCGGTAGAAATAGAAACATCTTGCATATAATAAGCCTTTTAATCCATTTACAGCATAATTTGCTTGCGTAATTTTAGCACAAATTCATTAATTCCCTAAGAAAGATTTTTTGTCTTTAATATCAAGGCTTTCGTGTAGTTCAGACCACACAATCACAACTTGATCAGCTTTTAACTGAGCCAGTAATCTCTCCCTTTTTTCTGTGAGCGAAAGCTCTCTAACACCGTAATCCGTCCCTTCTCGTAAAATAAAAGAGTCTAGAATATTGTTCAACGTTGTTTCTTCCAAAGATTGCCAAGGAATAATCATTATCTATCCTATATAGAAACTAGTAGAAAAGTGGTTTGATCAACGCCCACTGTTTTTCAAAGTGTTGGTGCTGATTGAAGGTAAAGTTTGAGCGAACAAGGCGTAAAAATTGTCCTTCACAAAAATTAACTAAATAACCTGCCAATGCACGTTCATCAGCAAAAGCTCGCCCTTCTTTAAGTTTACGCATTTGAAGAATATTGACAAATTGTAGCTCTAGCCCATCGAAAAATTTAGCGACACGAGCTTTAAGCTCCTTATCTTCAAACATCAAAGCGTGTCCTGTTAAAATGCGTGTAACCCCAGGGTTTTTTTGAGCAAATTCTAAAATAGTTTGTAAGATTGCTTTAACTGCTGATTCAGTATTTTCTTTTCGTTTACTCGCATTGATATAGCTGGTTAAAGTAAATTCAATTCGCTCGATTAGGGCTTCAAACATTTTGGTTTTACTTGGAAAATAGCGGTATAACGCCCCTTCTGATACCCCAACCGCTGCTGCTAAACGCTCCGTTGTAATACGCTGCATTCCTGTTTCGGAATTGAGTAAGCCAATCAACACCTCTAGCACTTGTTGCTGACGCTCTTTAATAGATTTTTTTGGCATTTTCACGACAATTTCTGTCATTTTATCCCCTTTTTACAAATTTTTAGCGAGAACTTACCGCTTATTACTGCTTACCTGAATGCCCAAAACCGCCTTCGCCACGCTCAGTTGCGGTGAAATCTTGTACAAGATTAAATTGAGCTTGTACCACTGGTACAAACACAAGTTGAGCAATACGATCGCCAACATTGACCGTAAAAGCCTCTTGGCTTCTATTCCATAATGAAACCATTAGTGGGCCTTGATAATCGCTGTCAATTAACCCGACTAAATTACCCAAAACTATCCCGTTTTTATGCCCTAATCCCGATCTTGGTAAAATTACCGCGGCTAAACTTGGGTCAGCGATATAAATAGAGATCCCAGTCGGAATTAACACTGTTTGCCCTGCTTCAACCGTTAAGGGTTCATTGATTAACGCTCTTAAATCTAACCCTGCAGAGCCTTCTGTGGCATAAGTTGGAAGTGGAAATTCATTGCCAATACGGCTATCTAAAATTTTTAAATCGATCTGTTTCATTTTATTTCCTTGTAAATCTTTAATCGGAATTTCAAGCTGATAATAAATTAGCTAAAGAACCTTTGGCAAAAGTTGGAAAAGTTCCTTCACCTAAGTGATCTTGAATAACTTCCAACTTCATTGCACCTTTTCATAAAAATCAATAATCTCATTGACTAAATGTGTAGCAAGCTGGCTTTTGTCGGCAAGCGGTAAGATTTTCTCACCATTTTGCCAAAAGAGCTGAAGGCTATTTTGTTCTGAACCGAAAACCTGTCCTGAAGAGACATCATTGGCACAAATTAAATCTAGCCCTTTACGCACCAATTTACTTTTTGCGTATTCCGCCACATTTTCCGTTTCAGCAGCAAAGCCCACTGTGAAAGGGCGATGTTCAGTTAAATGTGCCACAGTTGCAATAATATCGGGGTTTTTAACTAATTTAAGCGTTAAATGATCGTTATCTGCAGTTTTCTTGATTTTTTGTTCAGCAATCTGTTCAACTCGATAATCTGCCACTGCTGCACAACCGATAAAAATGGCAGATTGTTGAGCAAATCTCACCGCTTGTTGTGCCATTTCTTCCGCAGAAACAACATTAATTCGCTCTACATTATTGGGCGTAGCTAAATTAACAGGCCCACTGATTAAAAAGACTTCTGCCCCACGTTTTGCAAAGGCTTCTGCAATCGCAAATCCCATTTTGCCTGAGCTATGATTGCTGATATAACGAACGGGATCAATCGCTTCACGAGTTGGTCCTGCGGTAATCGTAACCGTTAATCCTTGCAGATCTTGTGTTGCTGAAAAATGCTGTGCGATATGTTGGAAAATTTCTGCGGGTTCAGACATTCGCCCTTCCCCCATATCACCACAAGCTTGAAATCCGTTATTTGGCCCAACGGTCAATACACCTTGTGTACGCAAATTTTGCAAATTTTGTTGTACAACCGACCGCTTGTACATCTGTTGATTCATCGCTGGAGCTAACATTATCGGAGCGGCTGTCGCTAAACAGAGTGTTGAAAGTAAATCATTGCCCATTCCAATTGCAAGCCTTGCAATAAAATCCGCTGTTGCGGGAGCAATGACGATCAAATCTGCCCATTTAGCTAGCTCAATATGCCCCATTGCCAGCTCTGCTTGAGGATCAAGCAAAGATTGTGAAACCGCATTACCTGAAATCGCTTGTAGCGTCAGTGGTGTCACAAAGGCTTCTGCTGCAGGTGTAAGAACAACTCGAACCTCTGCATTCGCTTTTTTTAGCAGACGAATCAGTTCAATGGTTTTATACGCTGCAATACCGCCAGTAATTCCAACAACAATTTTTTTGTTTTTGAGCATAATTAGGTTGCTTTTAAAAATAAAAGGCTATTTTACGCAAATAGGTACTTGCTCACAACGCCCTATTTTTACGATCTCGATCGAAAAACCTAGCAAAGCCTTTTGGTATAAGGTTTGCTTTTCTTTATGCTTTTTCCGTCAAAATTTAATTGAGTAAAAAATATGAAACAAATAGCAAATAACCTAATGCCGAGAGAAAAATTATTACAATTCGGTGCAAAATCTTTAACCGATGAAGAGCTACTCGCCATTTTTTTACGCACAGGAGTAAAAGGCTTACCAGTAATGGAACTCTCTAACCAAGTATTGAATACCTTTGGTTCGTTGCGTGGCTTACTGACGGCAAACTTAGATGATTTCTGCCAAGTAAAAGGTTTAGGGCAGACTCAATATATTCAACTACAAGCCACAAAAGAGATGACAAAACGTTATTTATCACAGCAGATGGAAGTTAATGAAACAATCAGTGCTCCCTACTTAGCGGTAATGTATTTTCAATCAGAGTTTGAAGATGATGAGAGAGAAGTATTTATGGTACTGTTTTTAGATAATCAACACCGCTTGATTAAGCAAGAAAAGTTATTTTTTGGTACGATCAATCAAGCATCAGTTCACCCAAGAGAAATCATTAAAGCAGCCTTGAAGTATAATGCGGCAGCAATTATTGTGGCACATAACCACCCTTCAGGTAATTGTAAGCCCAGTGAAGCAGATCGTTATTTAACTCGAAAGATCGAAATGGCATGCGATCTCGTGGATATTCGTTTTGTGGATCATATCATTGTAGGAAAAGGCGATTATTTTTCATTCGAAGAAGAGAAGTTTGATGCAGAAAATGAGCAAATTTCCCCTTGAATGAAAAATGCAAAGCAAGTATAATTCGCAGTCTTTAAAATAGTCTGTGGGTCGGGTTATGTGCCTGACGAGGTCGTCAGATGGTGTTGAGCCCTTCTGATAGCCCGAACCATTTAGCTTAAGCTTAAGTAATATCGGAGAATTAAAAATGTCTAGAGTCTGTCAAGTAACAGGCAAGCGTCCAGCTGTTGGTAACAACCGTTCGCACGCAATGAATGCGACAAAACGTCGTTTTCTACCAAACCTTCACACTCACCGTTTCTGGGTTGAGAGCGAAAACCGTTTCGTAACTTTACGCTTAACAGCGAAAGGTATGCGTATTATTGATAAAAAAGGCATTGATGCAGTATTAGCTGAAATCCGTGCTCGTGGCGAAAAAATCTAAGGAGTAACCAATGGCAGCTAAAGGTAATCGCGAGAAGATCAAATTAGTTTCAACTGCTGAAACTGGTCACTTCTACACAACAACTAAAAACAAACGTAATATGCCAGAAAAAATGGAAATCAAAAAATTTGATCCAGTTGTGCGTAAACACGTTGTTTATAAAGAAGCAAAAATCAAATAATTTTTGTTTTAGATTTGAAAAACCCAGCTTATGCTGGGTTTTTTATTTTCAGTCTAAGCAATCGTTTGCATTTATAATGGCTATTATTTGTAAGATCTATTAAAGCCACTCAAAAATCCCTTTCTTTTTTTATAAAAAGCAGTACTATTAGCCGCCTTAAGTATAACCCTATACTTAAGCCAAAACTCTGTTTCCAACCTATCCCATTCTCTCGGGAATAAATAGGGTAAAAACAAAAAAGCTGAAACGCTTTTTTTAATAAGTAGCGAGTCAAATGCCCCAAGGCATCTTATTTTCAAGAATAAGAAAGCTTAGGCTTTCCGCAAGGCACCCGACTTATTTTTTTAACCTCTTATAGAAGGTCTATTAAACAAATGACAAACACGCCTGTAAATCCGATCAACCAAGCGACCAATGAATATTATTTAACCCGTCAAAACGAGATGGAGTCGAATGTTCGCAGTTATCCACGCAAATTACCTTTAGCGATAGCTAAAGCACAAGGTTGTTGGGTAACGGATGTTGAAGGAAACGAATACTTAGATTGTTTGGCAGGGGCTGGTACTTTGGCTCTTGGTCATAACCACCCTGATGTAATCAAAGCAATTCAAGATGTCTTAGCCAGTGGATTACCTTTACACACCCTTGATTTAACCACACCGTTAAAAGATGCTTTTACAGAAGAATTACTCTCTTTCTTCCCAAAAGGTGAATACCGTTTACAATTTTGTGGCCCAAGCGGTGCAGACGGTACAGAAGCAGCAATCAAATTAGCGAAAACCTATACTGGACGTGGTAATGTGATTTCATTTTCTGGTGGCTATCACGGAATGACTCACGGTTCATTATCAATGACAGGTAATCTTAATGCTAAAAATGCCGTTCAGAATTTAATGGCTGGCGTACAGTTTATGCCATATCCACACGAATATCGCTGTCCATTAGGCATCGGCGGAGAAGCGGGTGTAGATGCTCTTACCTACTATTTCGAAAACTTCATTGAAGATGTGGAAAGCGGTGTAGTTAAACCAGCTGCTGTTATCTTAGAAGCCATTCAAGGCGAAGGTGGCGTGGTTACTGCACCAGTGAAATGGCTACAAAAAATTCGTGAAGTGACTAAAAAACACGGTATTGTATTGATTTTAGATGAAGTTCAAGCAGGGTTCTGTCGTTCAGGCAAAATGTTTGCCTTTGAACACGCAGGTATTGAGCCTGATGTAGTAGTAATGTCTAAAGCCGTTGGCGGTAGCTTACCATTAGCAGTATTAGCCATCAAAAAAGAGTTTGATGCGTGGCAACCAGCAGGACACACAGGTACGTTCCGTGGTAATCAATTAGCAATGGCAACAGGTTATGCTTCTTTGAAAGTAATGAGAGAACAAAACCTAGCTCAAAATGCACAACAGCGTGGTGATTTCTTACAAGCAGAGTTGAAAAAACTTGCTCAGCAATTTGGTTGTATCGGTAACGTGCGTGGTAAAGGTTTAATGATCGGTATTGAGATTGTTGATGAACGCCAGCCACAAGATCGTATCGGAGCTTACCCAGCTGATGGTGTATTAGCTGCTGAAATTCAGAAAGCTTGCTTTAAACACAAATTACTCCTTGAGCGTGGCGGACGTGGCGGTAATGTGGTACGTATTCTTTGCCCATTAATCATTACTCAAGCAGAATGTGAAGAGATGATTAAACGCTTTACCCAAGCAGTACAAGATGCACTAAAAGCAACTCGTAGCTAAAAAGCCAACACAATAAATTCTGCCCCATAATAAGTGGGGCAGAATTTTACTCTTTAGGAAATAATCAATGACAACTCTCGAAAAACATAAACAAGCCCTATTCTGTAACGATTCACAATCTATTGCCGACTACCAATCTGCAATGCAAAATGCGGTACAAGCGGTCAGTTCTTGGCTACAAAATACTAAAATGTACACAGGCGGTAGTATTAAACAACTTCGCTCAGAAATTGCATTCCAACCTTCTAAACAAGGCTTAGGTGTTGAACAATCCCTTAACCGCTTAGTTGAATTATTCTTAAATAAGAGTTTAAAGGTACATCACCCACACTCACTGGCTCACTTACACTGCCCGACAATGGTAACTAGCCAAATTGCTGAAGTACTGATTAACGCCACCAATCAGTCAATGGACTCTTGGGATCAAAGCCCAGCAGGTTCACTAATGGAAGTTCAGCTTATTGAATGGTTGCGTGAAAAAGTTGGCTACGGTAAAGGACAAGCGGGTGTATTCACATCAGGGGGAACACAATCTAACTTAATGGGTGTGTTATTAGCTCGTGATGCGTGTATTGCTAAAAACTGGAAGAACAGTGACGGTAGCGAATGGTCTGTACAACGAGATGGTATTCCTGCAGAAGCAATGCAAAAAGTGAAAGTGATCTGTTCTGAAAATGCACACTTCTCGGTACAAAAAAATATGGCAATGATGGGAATGGGTTTCCAATCTGTTGTTACTGTACCTTGTAATGCCAACGCACAAATGGACGTTACCGCACTTGAAAAAACTATTGCGGATCTCACCGCTCAAGGAAAAATTGTTGCTTGTGTAGTGGCAACTGCAGGGACAACTGATGCAGGGGCAATTGATCCATTAAAAGCTATTCGCACTGTTACCGACAAATATGGAATTTGGATGCACGTTGATGCCGCTTGGGGTGGTGCATTATTACTCTCTAATGAATATCGTAATTGGTTAGACGGTATTGAATTAACTGACTCAGTAACCCTTGATTTCCACAAGCATTTCTTCCAAACCATCTCTTGTGGGGCATTCTTACTGAAGGATGAAGCAGAATATCGCTATATTGATTACAAGGCTGATTATCTCAATTCAGAATACGATGAAGAACACGGTGTACCAAATTTAGTGGCAAAATCGCTACAAACGACCCGCCGTTTTGATGCGTTAAAATTATGGTTTACGGTTGAGGCTTTAGGTGAAGAGTTATACGCCTCAATGATCGATCACGGTGTAAAATTAACGCGTGATGTTGCCGCTTATATCAATACCACAGAAGGCTTAGAGTTACTCGTTGAGCCACAATTTGCATCAGTCTTATTCCGAGTTAAACCAACTGGCTATCCAGTGGAATTTATTGATGCACTCAACCAAAATGTTGCTGATGAACTTTTTGCTCGAGGTGAAGCAAACATTGGGGTAACCAAAGTCGGCAACGTACAGTCGTTGAAAATGACGACACTCAGCCCAATCGCAACTTTAGATAATGTTAAAGCCCTACTTGAACAAGTATTGAGTGAGGCAGAGCGTATTAAAGATGCTATTGTACAGGGTAACTACACCCCTGCTATCGACTAGTGGGAAGCTATTTAACGAGTTATCTTAAGTCAGACTACTGACAAACAAACTTCAGTTTGTTGTGCTTAATAAACGAACGCCAAGAGTGGCGTTCCTTTTTTCTTACTCAACTGTAAATCGGTAAAATAAAAATGTATTATTTTACCACCAAGCATAACCGTAAATTGTGGCTTCTCTACATAATAAAGTTTGTTATTTTTCAATTGGTTATGGTTTTATTTGTAGGGGGCTGAGTGCGTCCGAATGAAAAAACTTTGTCAATAATCTGAATAGCTATGTTTTCTTTAGTAATTAAGAGTTGTTGAATAGCAGCTGCCACCATTGTGGGTTTTGAATATACCAATCCACTGTTTTGGCTAAACCTGTCTCAAAGGTTTCTTCGGGTTTCCAGTCTAGTTCCTGCTGAATTTTGCTTGCATCTATTGCATAACGCTTGTCGTGTCCTGCTCGATCTGTAACAAACGTAATCAACTGATTAAAATCATCAATGTCGGCAATGTACTCTTGGTAAACGGTTAGTTTCCCTTGTTTTTTTGCAAAATTGAGCAACGAACAGACCGCTTGTACGACATCAATATTCCGTTTTTCATTGTTTCCGCCAATGTTGTAATTTTCCCCAATCTTTCCTGAGATAAACACCTGATAAAGTGCTTTAACGTGATCATCAACAAATAACCAATCACGAATTTGATCTCCCTTGCCATAAATCGGCAAAGGCTTGGCGTGTAACGCATTTAAAATCACTAATGGAATTAACTTTTCAGGATAATGATAATAACCGTAATTGTTTGAACAGTTAGTAATAATGGTAGGTAGCCCGTAAGTTCGATGCCACGCTCGAACTAAATGATCGCTCGCTGCTTTTGATGCAGAGTAGGGGCTACTTGGGGCATAAGCTGTCTGTTCTGTAAAACTGGCTGGATTATCGTCCAAATCGCCAAATACTTCATCGGTTGAAATATGGATAAAACGAAATTGGCTTCTTTTCGCTTTATTTAGCTGTTGGAAATAATGGCGACTACATTCTAATAGCGTGAAAGTCCCAACAATATTGCTATCAATAAAGGCTTTCGCACTGTCAATTGAACGATCAACGTGGCTCTCTGCGGCAAGATGAAAAACCGCATCTGGCTGATATTTGCAAAAAAGGGAAGAAATCTGACCGCTTTCAACAATATCCACCTGCTCAAAATGATAACGAGGGCTATCGCTTACTGTGGCTAAGGAAGCTAAATTCCCTGCATAAGTCAGCTTATCAATGTTTACTACGTTATGCTCCGTTTGCTCAATTAGATAGCGAATTAACGCTGAACCAATAAAGCCCGCACCGCCTGTTACGAAAATAGTTTTCATCAGTTTTCCTGTTAGTTAAAAATGCTATTTACTCAATGTTATGTAAGATGAATTAGAGAATTTCGATTAGGTGGTATAAAATGCCGTTTAAATTTCTCTCATATAGGCATAAAAATGTTCTCATCATTGATTAAATACAATAAGGTTTCATTTACATCAGTAATAAATATTCTCGTTTTTCTGTTTTATACCACATTACTTATTTCACAAAAAAGTTATAACTATACCGCAATGGTTCTTGCTGCCGTAGCGCTATTTTTTGTGTTATATCGACTATTTTATGAAAAACAGACAATCTCGCTTTCTCAAGATGCGAAGAAGATTATCTATGCGTTTGTCGCTTATTTTAGCACCATTGCATTGTCGGTGCTTGTGACAAATGATGGTTTTAGAGAAATTGATAACCCAAGCAGAGTGTTGCTATTTATTCCACTTATCTTATTATTTTCTACTTTTCCTATTCGGATAAACACCATTCTCTATGCCATTCCAACGGGATCTGCGATTATCGGCCTTATGGCAATAATCCAAATATTCATTTTAGGGCAAGAAAAGCCATTCCCCGATCATATGCATATTCAAGCAGGAAATATTTCCGTTACATTGGCAATGATGAGCTTGGCGATCTCTATCTACTGGGGAATAAAGAAACAGTATAACTTGATGTTGATCTGCTTTATTTGTGCGAGCCTTGGTATGTTAGCAAGTGCTTTTTCAGGGGCTCGTGGCGGCTGGGTTGGTTTACCTGCTATTTTTGCGATTATACTTTTCTTTTCCTATAAACATCTCAATAAAAAACTTACATTGGTAATTACATTTGTGCTATCTATTCTTATTTCAGGGATCGTTATTAGCCCTAAAACAAATGTACTCAACCGTATTCAAATTGCACAGGCAGAAATCATCAATTATTTTGAACATCACGAACGCACATCATCATTAGGAGCAAGATTTGATATGTGGAATAGTGCTGTTTTAGGTATTCAACAAAAGCCGCTATTAGGTTGGGGAAAAAATGGTTATATTGAACTTAAAAGATCACAATTAGAACAAAATATTATTGCAGAAGGTACGCTAAAATTTAATGATGCACACAATCAATATTTAGATACAACGGTAAAAAGAGGAGTGTTAGGTTTATTAGGGCTTTTGGCTGTTATTTTAATTCCATTGGTATATTTCATCAGTGCTATAAGAAATACTAGCCTAGAAATAAAAATAATTGCTCTATTAGGAATTATTCATATTATATCAACGGTATTTTTCTTTACTAGCCAAACATTTTTGGCTCATAACTCGGGAGCTGTATTTTATTTTGTAAGTGTAGTGATATTATATGGAGCAATAAAATCACTACAAAAATAGTAGATATTTGTTATAAGGTGGACTTTAGTCCACCATTTTGTAACTAATTATGTTAATAAGCACCGTTCTTTTTCCATACAACTTTAAATGTTTTACATAAAATTGCGATATCGTTCCATAAAGACCAATTTTTCACATACCAAGAATCAAAGTAAACTCTAGTATCATAATCAATATTATTACGCCCACTAATCTGCCACAAACCTGTCATACCTGGTTTCGCCATTAGATAATAATCTACATCATCTTTATATCTAGATAATTCTTCTTCAACAATCGGACGTGGACCTACTAGGCTCATTTGTCCTATAAGCACATTAAATAATTGAGGTAACTCATCTAAACTTGTCTTCCTTAAGAATTTACCTATTGAGGTTATTCTAGGATCATTCTTTAATTTAAAATCCTTCTCCCATTCTATTTTTGCTTTAGGATTATTTTTAAGTAATTCAGATAAAACTTGATCTGAGTTAATAACCATTGAACGAAATTTAAAACATTCAAATGGTTTACCATTTTTACCAATCCTAGTATGTTTATAAATTACATTCCCTCCATCTTGTGATACTCTACAATAAATGTAGATAAGCAAGGGAGATAATAATAAAATTAGCAATAATGAACAGGAAATATCCATTATCCTTTTAATTAATCGTGATGATCTCTTAGCAAGATTATTATTGATTCTTAATAAAATAACATCATAACTAAAAATAAAAGACATATCAGTACTATAAAGGGGTAATCCTCTTAGTGTAGGAATAACTGAGACTGAACGATAGAATTTCTTAGATAACGTTCTTAACCAATTATCTCTTTGTATATTTTGTTCATCTTCTAATGCTAAAATAAATTGATCTGACTTATTGGTTACTAATTCCCAAATGCTTTGACGAGTTTCTTTTATAATAGGAATACCTAATTTGATTATTTCATCAATCGGATTATCTGCAATAAAATATTTAATCTTGAAACCCAAATAAGTTTCACTACTCAGTGCTTTATAGGCATCTAGGGCATTACTGCCACCACCAATAATAACTGTATTCTTTAAATACAACCCTAATTTAATTAATAATTTCTTTAATAATATCCGACCTAAAGGAACAATAATCAAAGCGATACCCCACGTTATTACCCACAAATAACGAGAGAAATAGAGTTTGGAGAATGCTAAACAGGCAAGATCAATAATAGAAATAATAATTAACGTTCTTAGAATTTCTTTCAATTCAAACCAAAATGGTTTGCGGTATGTATAGTGTCTGAGCCTTATCCAATACCATATTATACAGACAATACTTAATGATAGGTGTAGCAAAGCTCTCTCAAAGAGCTGATCCTCTGGAAGATATCTGTTCAGATCACCAGTTACGCCATCTAATATTAGAATTGATATTGGGAGTGAAAGTAAACATAAGAAAAGATCACTAATAGCTAGAATATATTTACACAACAATTGGTTATTCATTTTGATTTACCTATTAATTTTCTTTTTAAAAAATAGTATATTTTATTTAGCCAATTTTCTCTTTCTATATTAACAACATTAACTTCTTTTATAGAAATATTATTTCTCAATATCCATACATTAAATAGCCTTTCTGCAATAAATCCAAAAACTCTTTTTTGATATATATTATATGAAGTAATATCAATTTTATTTTCCAACTCAAACAATATAGGAAATAACCACTCACAATAAGCTTTTGCATTTTCTTTATTCATAACAAACATATTATAGAGATGTAATTTCTTTCCATTCATTACAATATCAAAGTAAGGGAGATAACTAGAATATTTTTCTGAAATAAGATCTCTTGTTATCTCAATATCTTTAATAAAATGGGCGTTTTTGTAATGGCTATATATTGTTTCTATATAATAATTTCTCTTTTTAGGAACAATACAATCATAATTTTTTAGATGAGAGATTAATTCATTGTCAGAAGCTATTTTTATACCGTTGAAATTAATCTCCTTTCCTTTAAAATATCGGCGATAATGAACAAGCCCGATGTAATCTACATCATCAAAAAAATGGTTCTTCCAAGCCCAATACAATGCAGTTAATTCACAAAATGATGAGTTCTTAATCGAAATATTATCTCCTGTATTATCACTTAGAATGTCTAATTTATCGTTTCGCAACTCACTACCCACATAAATTGGTTGATAGTAACCTTCTAAAGGAAATTGATATACTTTATGTGTTGCAATGATAATTTTAACTTCATTCATATACTATAAATATTCTCTATGATGCGAAAAATCACCTTTTAAACCATGCCAGATACCTTTCAATCCAACTTTTAATTTAGATAAATTAGGTTTAGTAAATAGGAAAAACCAACAAAGTTTAATTACAAAAAGTATAGCTATACCGCTACCTTTATAATCAACAAGATTTCTAAAATTATTACGAGACATACAATAAAGTTTTAATTTTGAATCTGTATCATTAAAATTCATTAAATTAAAAAACATTGGAGTACCTAATGTTAATTCTTTTGGATGAAAGAAAATAGATTCTACAACAGTAAAAATTTTATAGCCTTCTTTTCTAGCACGCCAAGTATATTCCATATCATCTCCCCAAATAAAATATTCTTTTTTTGGTAGTCCTATTTTTGACACCATTTTTCGCGAGAATAAAATACCATTAAATGGCATTACAATATCAGGAATGATATTATTTATAGTATTCTTATTAACATCATCTATTGTTGATAATATTGTGCTACTTTTAGGCAAACGTAGTGTAAATGTAAGTTCATCACTATTATGAATATTTAAAACGATTGGTCCAATATAAACATCAGTATTTATATATGGTATTAATGCGGATAAACTATTTTTTTCAGGTAAACCGTCATCATCCATTAACCAAATATAGTCAAAATTGTGCTGACAGGCAAACTCAATACCAACATAGAATCCACCAGCACCGCCTTGATTCTCTGGTAGATCTATTATTGTAAAATGATCGTTATCACGCCAACCATTTTCATTTAAGAAATATATTGTACCATCTGAACTTGCATTATTCACAACAACAATATGATCTAATGGGTAAGTCTGATTCTGTAATGCATTTAAGCACTTTAATAATAATTCTTTGCGGTTATACGTTACCACAACAGCACAGATTGAGTTAGTCATTAATCTTATTCACAAAATTACGTTTACATTTAATGTGGCTTTGAATATTCTTTTCAGCATCTTTTCTATCCCAAATTTGTAATTCCCAAGGATAATAAAAGTTACTCACATTTTTAAAATAAATATGAATACCGACATACTCATCTTTATCTCTCAAATACCAATTTTTTAATCCATATTTCTCGTGCCAAGAATCAATTAATGCCATTACTTGTTCAATATCTTCACTCGATACAATAATTCGCGCACCAAAAATATCATTTAAAATACTGTTTACAGGATAACCTTCGCTACGCTGTTTAAACCGCTCAATTTTATCTAAAATAGATTCCGAAGCTTTTACGCGATAAAAATAGGGAACGTCATATAAATCTGCACGAAATAAGTAATCATTGATGGATTCGTGCAAATTCAAACGGTATGCCAATATATGCTCTGTAGGCACCTTTGCAAAGGTATGTTTCAGATTTACTTTCTCAATTTTTCCTGTTTCAAAATAATCCTGAGAAAAAGCTAAATGTAGTTTATTAATTTCTCTAATAAGACGTTCTATTTTCTCAATCATAGCTTATCTAACCTATAATAAAACCGCTTACAACCTAAATCACAAGCGGTCTAATGTTTAGAAAAATTTACATATCCATATGTATGTAAAATGGCTTTAATATGTTACCGCTTTCAAGGGCTATCTTAACTGAATCAGCAACTTCAAGGGCTTCTTTGATGGTTACATCCATATCTAAATAACGATATGTTCCCAAACGTCCAACGAAAGTTACTTGCGTTTCTTTATTTGCCTTTTCAACATATTGTTGTAATAAGGCTTTATCTTTTACCAAGCGAATTGGGTAATAAGGAATATCCTGTTCTTCACATAGACGGCTAAATTCACGATAACAAATCGTCTTTTCGTGATTTTCCCAAGGGGCAAAATGTTTATGTTCTGAAATTCGAGTATAAGGCACTTCTTCATCACCATAATTGATTACGGCATTACCTTGATAATCACCTTCTGCGATAAAGGCTTCAAAATCTAAGGTACGATAACCCAAACGACCTAACTCAAAACCAAAATAGGTATCTAACGGTCCTGACCAGAAAATATGCTCAAACTCAGCTTTCATTGATTCTACAAACGGCGTATTTAAACGCACTTCAATATTTTCATGGTTTAAAATATTTTCCACAATTACGGTATAACCATCTTTTGGCATACCTTGGAATTTGTGAGCGAAGTAATTGTCGTCATAGTTAAAACGTACTGGCAAACGTTTTAAAATGCTTGCCGGCAATTCTTTTGGCTCTACACCCCATTGCTTTTTAGTATAGCCGTAGAAAAATGCTTTATATAAATCTTTACCGACAAAACGCATTGCTTGTTCTTCAAAAGTTTGTGGATCAGTAATTGATAAATCTGCTTGGCTTTCAATTAATGCTTTTGCCTCACTTGGTGAACAAGTTTTACCAAAGAACTGGTTAATCGTATGTAAGTTAATCGGCAGTGAATAAACTGCCCCTTGGCTAATTGTTTTCACTCGGTTTACAAATGGCATCCATTCACCAAATTGATTTACATAATTCCATACACGTTCATTATCAGTATGGAAAATATGCGGTCCATAAATATGTACCATCACGTTTGTTTCTGCATCACGCTCAGAGTGGCAGTTACCCGCCACATGAGAACGTTGATCGATAATGGTTACTTGGTAACCTTGCTCTGCAAGCTCACGAGCAATAACGGCATTTGAAAAGCCTGCACCGACTAGGAGAAATTTCATATTACGTTTTATAAACCAGTTCTCGCACTTTATTTAAAAGTTTATATATTTTATTAAAATTATGGCGTAGATAGAAAGCTAAATAAAAAAGTTTTGGGTATTTATAAAATACAATAAATTTTCGCCAATTTTTAGGATCTCTTTGCATTGTGGATTTTAAAAGAGAAAACTCAACTAAATTAGAGTAGTCAAAATTTTCTACAAACTTAGGATATAATTCTTCAGGCTTTAACTCATGATTAGATAAAGTATCTCCGCAAGACCATGTGAAAATATATAAATTAAAGATAGAATGCTCTAAAGCTATATCTTTTGGCATAGCTGGATAAAGCTGCTTCAATTCATCTGTTACTGTTCTTAGAGAAGAAGATAGATCTAAAATATTCTTAATATTCTTAACACTCATAATGCTACCAAAGCGTTGCCTATATTGAATATATTTTATCGGAAGATAATAAACTGTTTCACACTCATTAATATGTAATGGTACTGTTCGAATATCTTCATAATTATACCCAATTGGACTTAGGCGTTTTTCTAAAATATTTCGTTTAAAAATATGACGCCACGCATATACCTGCATATTATGATAAACTGCAGATAATACGTTATCTTCAATTACATTTAATAACTTTCTCTGTTTAAGTCCTTTATATTTATGGGTCTCATGTATACCGAGATCATCCCAATAATAATTAAAGTCAACAATTAAACAATCTGGTTTGTTTTCTTCTAAGCAATATTTAACATATTTCAATCCATTTTCTACAATGAAATCATCACCATCAAGGAAAGAAACATATTCACCTGTCGCTACAGCTAAGCCTGAATTTCTAGCAGCACTTAGACCAGCATTTTCCTGATTAATAACAACGAAACGTCTAGAGTTAATTTTTTCTTTATATTCTTTTAATAACGATGTTGTTCCATCAGTTGAACCATCATTCACAATGATCAATTCACTATATTCATCCCAATTTTCATTAGAAATGACGGAGTCAATAGCTTCTGACAAATACTCTACAACACCATATGCTGCAACAACAATACTAATTATAGGTTTTTTATCCATTAGATTTCCTTAAAAATAAGACCTTTAGCTTTTAGCTTACAAATAATATTCACATAAATATAATTCAATATTAATGCCGACAAATAAGAAACAACAAGCAAATTTATAAATATTAACATTGTATATCTAGGAGAATAAATAAATTCTTTTGCAAAATGATAACAATAAAATGAATGTGTTAGCCAAATAAATAAACTATTACATCCAATGTGTTCTATCAATCTTCTTAATATAGGTGGAGAAAACCCAAAAATAATTCTAATCCATAATACAAAAAATATTACAAAGAATGGCATACAATCCCAATCTCTCCATAATAATCCCAGTATTAAAAAGGCAGCGGAACTAATAGATAACCAAAATCTATAATGAGTATTATTATAAATTTTTAACATATATTCTCTATTTATTCCGACATAGAATCCCAATACATATGCAGGCTGCCAGAATAATATATTATACATTTTAGGATTATCAAAACTTAGCCCATATAGCAATCCTGAAATAGCAAACACTGGCAAAAGCTGATTTCTCATAATAAATAGCAATGGAGTTATAGATAACATAACTAAGTATAAAGATACAAACCACCATTCTCTATTAAAAGAATCACTGACTCCTAAGAAATTCAGCATAAACTCTTTAGCATTTAACGTAACAAACGCATGAGATGAAAAAAAATAAGACAGTGGAATAAATATAGAAAAAACCAGCCAATACGCTATAAAAAAAAGATATATTTTATTCAAATAATATTTTTGGTTTGCCCTTTCCTTCTTATTATTTGCAAAACCATATCCACTAATAAATAAGAACAATGGTATACAATATTTTCCGACTTCCCCTAAATATCTTTCATAATGAAATGAATTACTTAACCAAATAATTTCAACCTGGCTCGGAAAGCGTTCGGAATATGTAAATAGATGATGAAATAGCATTAAGCAAATTGCAATTCCTTTAATAAAATTACTTTGCTCTTTAGTAATTAACACCATATCATTCATCTCTCATTGTTATAAGTCATATAGAGGAATAACATCTTCTGCTTTTCCACAAGCCTTTACTGTGCCTTTATCAATCCAAATAGCATTTTTGCAAAGCTCTTTTACTTGATCGATAGAATGCGAAACAAAGAGTAGTGTCGTGCCACCTTCTAACATTTTCGCCATTCTTTGCTTACATTTCTCTTGGAAAGCGGCATCACCTACTGCAAGTACTTCATCCACAATTAAAATTTCAGGTTTAACAATAGTGGCAACAGCAAATCCTAAGCGGGCAGACATTCCTGATGAAAAATTTTTTAGTGGCACATCAACGAAATCTTGTAATTCAGCAAATTCAATAATTTCATCAAAATGCTGTTGCATAAATGCTTTTTTATGCCCTAACAATGCTCCATTTAGAAAAATGTTTTCTCTAGCGGTTAATTCACCATCAAAGCCCGCCCCAAGCTCAATTAAAGGGGCAATATTACCCTTAACTTCCACAGAGCCTTTGTAAGGTTTTAAAATACCGCATATTAGTTTGAGTAATGTGGATTTACCTGAGCCATTTTTACCAATTAATCCCCAAGATTCCCCTTTTCTTACTTCAAAATTAATATTTTGTAATGCTAAGAATTCTTGAAACATTAATTCGCCTTTGAGCATTTTAATCACATACTCTTTTAAGCCATTATAGTTTTCTGTTGCTTTATTAAATCTAACAGTTGCATCTGTTACTTTAATAACTACATCTTCTTTCATCATATATATAAAATAAACTCATTCTGTTTCTTATTAAAATAACAAGCACCTAAAATTAAAACAATAAATGCTAGACCGAACCCCATTAAAATAGATTGTGTATTGGGAAATTGAGCATAAAGTACAATATCTCTAAATTGTTCTATATACCAATACATTGGGTTTGCTGTCTGATAAAGTGCTTGATATTCCTCAGGAATAATCGAGACAGGATAAAAAATGGGAGTTAAATACATCCACATTGAAACAAATACTCCCCATAAGTATTGTATATCTCTAAAAAAGACAGTGGCTGCTGCTAGAAATAAACTGATACCTAGAGAAAATATTAATAATTGTAGTAGTATCGCTGGAAAGAAGAGCAAATTCCAAGAAAATGTTGCCCCTGTGAATAACATTACAAGTAATAATGCCCCTAAAGAAAACACTAGATTAACAACGGAGCTGCCGACTTTAGATAACGTAAAAATATATTTAGGTACATAGGTTTTCTTCAGTAGCGATGCGTTACCTGTAATAGAGCCGACAGACATATTAGTTGCTTCTACCATAAAATTAAAGATAACTTGCCCTGAAATAAGGTAAAGAGGGAAGTTCGGTATGTCAAATCTAAATAAATTAGAAAAAACAATAACTAAAACAACCATTAACATCAATGGGTTCAAGATACTCCATAGATATCCTAAATAACTACGTCTATATTTAAGTTTTACATCTCTGATGATTAATTGCTTTAACAATTCATCAAAAGTAAAGAGCTGTTTAAGGTTTACCATACTACCATCGCCCATTAAGCAAAGTTTATTATAAAAAATAGCTTTTAATTATACCTAAAAATTAGCATTCCACCAATGGATTAGTTTTACTCTCTAGTTGCCGTTCTAGTAGAATTATTAGATAATATCAAAATAACTATAAATTTTGATTTAGGACAAGAAAATGAGTGATATCGTTGTCCCACTAACATTCACTGATGCTGCGGCGAGAAAAGTGAAAAGTTTAATTGAAGGGGAAGAAAATCCAAATCTGCGTTTACGTGTTTACATCACTGGTGGGGGATGTAGTGGATTTCAGTATGGATTTACTTTTGATGATCAAATCAATGATGGTGATTTGACTATCGAAAATCTAAGTGTGGGGCTAGTAGTCGATCCGATGAGTTTACAATATTTAATCGGCGGTACTGTCGATTATGTAGAAGGGTTGGAAGGCTCGCGTTTTATCGTGAATAATCCGAATGCTAGCTCAACCTGCGGTTGCGGTTCTTCTTTTAGTATTTAAGTAATAGATAAATGGCTAAGAATTCCTATAAAATTTTAGCCATTTGCTATTTGGGGTTTCTGAAATTATAAATTTACTACAAATTTACCTACACCAAGCTCGTCTTCTTTACGAGTACGGTTGATAACACTTTGTGGAGATTCTACAATGCGTAATCCCATTTCATCTTCGGTACGAACAACATCACCACGCAATGAATTGGTATAAACATTCGTAATTTTTACATCAACAAACTTACCAATCATATCTGGAGTGCCTTGGAAATTCACAATTCGATTGTTTTCTGTACGACCTGTTAATTCCATTAGGTCTTTTTTTGATGGACCTTCTACTAAAATACGTTGTTCCGTACCTAACATTGAGCGACTAAATTGCATTGCTTGGTTATTGATACGTTGTTGTAAACGGTATAAACGCTCTTTTTTCTCATCTTCGCTCACATCATCAGGGAGATCTGCCGCAGGTGTTCCAGGACGAGCAGAGTAAATAAAACTAAAGCTCATATCAAAATTAACTTGTTCAATTACTTTCATTGTTTGCTCAAAATCTTGAGCCGTTTCTCCTGGAAAACCGACAATGAAATCCGAACTGATTTGAATATCAGGACGAGCTTGTCTAAGTTTGCGAATTGTTGCTTTATATTCCAACGCTGTATGGTTACGCTTCATCATTGTTAATACACGATCTGAACCGCTTTGAATAGGTAAATGTAAGAAACTCACTAATTCTGGGGTGTCTCGATACACTTCAATAATGTCATCAGTAAATTCAATTGGATGGCTTGTGGTATAGCGTAAACGATCAATACCATCAATGGCTGCCACTAAACGGAGTAATTCGGCAAAAGTACAAATTCCTCCATCAAATGTTTCTCCACGATATGCATTTACATTTTGCCCTAACAAATTGACTTCACGAACACCTTGTGCAGCAAGCTGTGCAATTTCAAAGAGAATATCGTCCACTGGGCGACTGACTTCTTCACCACGAGTGTAAGGCACGACACAGAAAGAGCAGTATTTATTACATCCTTCCATAATTGAAACAAATGCAGTTGGACCTTCAGCTCGTGGCTCAGGTAGGCGGTCAAATTTCTCTATTTCTGGGAAACTAATATCCACAACAGAACTTTTACCACCACGAATTTGGTTAATCATCTCGGGTAAACGATGTAACGTTTGTGGCCCGAAAACAATATCCACAAAAGGGGCTCGTTGGCGAATATGTTCACCTTCTTGTGAGGCAACACAACCACCCACACCAATAATTAAATTCGGCTTGGTATTTTTCCAGCTTTTCCAACGTCCAAGCTGAGAGAATACTTTTTCTTGAGCTTTTTCACGAATAGAACAAGTGTTAAGCAGTAAAACATCTGCATCTTCAGGGTTTTCTGTTAATTCAAAACCATGAGTACTATTTAGTAAGTCTGCCATCTTTGATGAATCATATTCATTCATCTGGCAGCCCCAAGTGGTAATATGTAGTTTTTGCGTCATTTGAAAATAATTAGGTAAATCAATTAGTTAAATAAAAATATAAAGACAATAGCTCTATGTAATAAAAATGGCAGCTATTTTACCTGTTTGAAGAGATTTTGGCTATCAATTCACAGAAATTCTTGATCTTAATATGGTTATACCCTGACTAGGTATAAAAAAGCTGAATTTAGATGTTAATTAAATTCAGCCTTATAATTAAATAAACCTAGAGTTTCTCTACAAGCATTTTTTCTAATTTTTCTTGGTCGATAGCAAATTTACGAATACCTTCTGCCAACTTCTCAACAGCCATCGCATCAGAATTATGTTCCCAATAGAATTCAGCTTCAGTCATTTTTTCTGGTCTTGCTTTTACTTCACCGTTAAATGCTAGTTTGCGAACTAATGGTTGGTTGCTTTCTTGGAGTTCTTTTAATAACGTTGGTGCAATCGTTAAGCGATCGCAACCTGCAAGTTCAGTGATTTCACCAGCGTTACGGAAACTTGCACCCATTACTACTGTGTTATAGCCATATTCTTTATAATAATTATAAATAGAAGTAACAGAAATCACACCTGGGTCTTCAGCAGGTGCATACTCTTTTTTATCTGAATTAGCTTTGTACCAGTCTAAAATACGTCCTACAAATGGTGAAATGAGATAAACTCCAGCTTCTGCGCAAGCTCTAGCCTGTGCTTGTGAGAATAATAAGGTTAAGTTACAGTTAATACCTTCTTTTTCTAGTTGCTCTGCTGCTTTAATACCTTGCCAAGTTGATGCAATCTTAATCAAGATACGATCGTTACTGATACCTGCTTCGTTATATAACGCAATTAACTTGCGTGCTTTGGCGATTGTTTTCTCTGTATCGTAAGAGTAACGAGCATCTACTTCGGTAGAAATACGTCCTTTTACTACTTTTAAGATTTCTAAACCGATATTAACCGCTAATTTGTCTTCTGCATCAATAAGTTGTTGAGCTTTGTCATTGCTTTGAGATTTCGCATAAGCAACAGCTTCATCAATTAGTGGAGCATATTGTGGTAATGCAGAAGCACTTAAGATTAAAGATGGGTTGGTTGTTGCATCTTCTGGTTGATATAGTTTGATTGCATCAATATCGCCAGTATCGGCAACTACAACTGTCATTTTGCGTAAAGCATCTAATTGATTCATAAAACTTCCTTAATATATGTAATGAAAAACTTGTCAATCATAGCAGTAACTTCGTAAAGAAGACAGAATGAATTTTGTGAGATTGATCACATTTTGTGAAATGGGAAGTAAATATGCTCATAATGAGATGAAATTTTATCTGTTTTGCTTTGTTTTTCATCAAGCGGTCAGTTTTTTCCGATTTTTTGCAATTTTTTCTGAAAAAACACTTGCGTTATCTTCGGATTTCCCTATAATGCGCACCACACAACGACGCACTGTTGTGAACGAATTAAGTTATGCGGTGCGTCGTTCTTTTTTGCTCTTTAACAACGTATCAGACAATCTGTGTGGGCACTTGTTGATGATTGATTTT
>NZ_JBSIUP010000028.1:0-32441 GCF_053654055.1 Ursidibacter sp. B-7004-1
GTAAAAGAACAACGCCAACAACTAGCATTTACAGAAACGCAAACTCACCGTAATAAAGCTCAGGGTTTATCTTTTAGCTTAACTGTAGGGCAAGATTTCAAATATGCTAACAAAACAGAGTTGGGCTGGTATGCAACCTTAAGCTCAAATAAAGCTACACTTGCGGGATATCAAGAAACAGGTTTACGATTACCAATTCATTTCGGCGAAATCCGCTTGAGTGAAAAAACCGCAGCATTAGGTGTAAAACTACAAAAACCGTTTACAGAAAAAGTAAAAGGAGTATTGAGTGCTCAGGTTGAACAACAGCTTTCAGGTAAATCACCAGTTTATACGGCACAAGGCAACTTTGTTGGAAGTGTGAATAAAACGATGAAAATCAACACGACTCGTGCAAAACTTCAAGCTGGTATTTCTTATCAGTTGAAACCGAATATGGAAGTGAGTGTTCTACCTTATATTGAGCGTGGCATTTACGGCTCAAAACGCTATGGGGCAGAGTTGAGTCTAACGGGTCGCTTTTAAATAAAATTGTAACAGTGCTTATGCTGTAAAACATAAATAAAGGGTGTAATGGATAAAATGATTGCTAATTTACCCATTACACCCATATCAATACAGCCAAATAGTACAGGGTTAAACATACATTTACTTATCTATAACGATAAGCTCTACCCTCTTCCCCCAACAGTAATCTTATCTAATTTTACAGTAGGTTGTCCGACTCCGACAGGTACGCTTTGTCCTTCTTTACCACAAGTGCCGATGCCTAAGTCAAGCTCCATTTTTTTACCTACCATTGAGACTTGTTGCATTGCTTCAATACCACTGCCGATCAATGTTGCACCTGTAACAGGCTTGGTTATTTTCCCCTTCTCGATTAGATAGGCTTCTGCGGTAGAAAACACAAATTTACCCGATGTAATATCAACTTGCCCACCGCTAAAGTGTGGAGCATAAAGCCCAAATTCCACCGATTCAATCATCTCATCAAACTCGTGTTCGCCTTCAGTCATATAGGTGTTTGTCATTCTTGGCATTGGTAAATGTGCATAAGACTCTCGGCGACCATTTCCCGTTGGGGCAACACCCATTAAACGAGCATTAAGCTTGTCTTGCATATAGCCTTTAAGAATACCGTTTTCAATTAATACATTACGCTGTGAAGGTACACCTTCATCATCAACGGTAATTGAGCCTCGCATATTGGTAACGGTGCCATCATCAACAATCGTACAGAGTGGAGAGGTGACTAACTCGCCAATTCTGCCAGTGAATAAGGAAGATTCTTTACGGTTAAAATCGCCTTCTAAACCGTGTCCAACCGCTTCGTGTAATAAAATCCCTGGCCAACCAGCACCTAGTACAATAGGCATAGCTCCTGCTGGAGCAGCTATTGCCCCTAAATTGACAATGCCTTGTCGAACAGCTTCTTTTGCCAAATAAACGGCTCGGCTATCGCCACTGTGATGTAGCTCAAAGAACCACTCTAAACCAAAACGTCCACCAGCACCTGCTCCACCACGTTCCCGTTTACCATTTTGTTCGACTAAAACAGAAATAGATAAACGCACAAGTGGGCGAATATCTGCTGCTAAAGTACCATCTGTTGCGGCAACAAGCATTTCTTCGTAAACGGCAGATAAACTCGCATTTACTTGAATCACTCGTGGATCTTCCGCACGAGCCACTTTATCCACCAAATGTAACAACTCAACTTTCTGTTCTCGGCTGAGTGTCTCTAGCGGATTGATTGATGCATAACGCTTAACGGCTTGTGTTTCTTTGAAAGGAGAAATCAATAATGAGCCGCTTTCTTGAGTAATGCTACGAGCTGCCATAGCACACTGCTCAAGCTGTGAAAGTGAAATTTGATCCGCATAGGCGAAACCCGTTTTCTCACCCGAAACCGCTCGCACACCAACGCCTCGGTCGATATAAAACCCACCTTCTTTGATAATACTATCTTCTAACGACCAACTTTCATCTTGACTAAATTGAAAATAGAGATCGGCATAATCAATATGGCGAGTGGAGAAATGATCTAACACCTTAGTGAGATCGGATAATTGTAGCCCACTAGGGAGTAGCAAACTTTGTGAAACTTGGTTTAGCATTCTAATTCCTGAAAATAAAAAGGCTCAAAATGAGCCATTAACAAGCGGTAAGATTGTAGCGGATTTTTGCAAAAAAAACTAACAAACCGACCGCTTGAGTATATTTTCTCTCTTAGAATTTAGTCATTTGGTAGTGTCATCATCAACTGGCGGACTAGAGTCGGCGACCAATAACGTCCACTCGTATTCAGATAAATTTTATCTGACTCAATACATAACAAAGATTGCTTTTGCCACTCAGCCAATAAATGTTGAGCTTGTGGATTATCTGCAAAAAGTGATGGCTCTAAAAAACCAAGCTCTAAGCTATATTGCGTTTGTGATAACAATTCTTTATGTTGCCCGTGTTGGCTCATAAAAGAGAGACTTTTTTGCTCGCTTGGTGTCTCTAAATAACGTTGTAAATCCCCCTGCACTTGGTAGCTCATTCCACCAAAATTACCGCCAGCACCTGATCCAAAAGCCAAACAAGGTATGTCTGATTTTACTAAAGTGTTATAACGATTACGTTCTCCACGCTCAGGATAAGCAAAGTGGTTATTGCTTACTTGCAGCCAACCTTTTGCTAATAATTGTTGAACAGCATAAGCGTAATGTTGAGATTGAACTGCGAAAGATTGTGGAGGCGGTAACGTGCCTTTTTGAATTAAGCGGTTAATTGGTAAAAATGGATAGCAATTAAAAGCATAAATATCTAAACCTGATAATGCTAAAGTACTGGCTGTTGCAATATCATTGACCCAGACTTCATCGGTTTGATTAGGGAAACCAAAGATTAAATCAGCCACAATAACTGCATTTAACTCACATAGCTGTTGTAAATACGTATAAGCCTCTTCTCCGCTATGCTTACGCCCCATTCTTTTTCTCAGTGCTGAATTAAACGTTTGAATACCAATAGAAATTCGATTAACTCCTGCATCAATACAGGCTTGGGCTTTTTCGAGATCAAAGTGACTAATTCGCCCTTCCAATGTAAATTCGCAATCATCAGTTAATGGTAAATATTGATAACAAGCTCGAATTAAACGAACCAAATCTTCGGTTGCTAAAGCAGTAGGTGTTCCACCACCTAAATAGACTGCTTGGATTTTTCCTTGAGATTGTTGGCGTAATTGAGCTTCATTTGCTAATTCTGAGATCAGCTTATCGGTATAAATTTGACTATAACTTTCTTTCCAAGCATTGCGGTAGAAACCACAAAATACGCAATGCCCTGCACAAAATGGAATATGCAGATAAGCAAGAGCATCTTGTGTCAAAGCGAAAGGTACTTTTTCATTCCAAATAGATAGCCATTCATTCTCTGGGATATTTTGCCCACCCCAAATAGGCATTAAGGATTTCCGATCGGTAAAGGCAGTAGGAGCTGATTGGCTCGGATGCCATTGTTGCGTTGTTATCATTCGAGTTATCCTATCTAAAAATAGAAAACAACTTTATACCGAAATTGATAACAAATAGAATTGATTATCATCAATAATATTGTGATTTATTGGAGCTGAAATAAGATGGAACAATTTTGGGGTATGTTCGTTTAACTGAATGGCAAGCGGTAGGATAAGCTCTGTTTTTTGCAAAAAACCCACAGCGGTTAGACTGTGGGATTTTGATCGCTGACAAAATAAAAGAACAAATCTGCCAGCCGTCTGATATTAGATTATTTTTTCAATAAATCACGAATTTCAGTTAATAATTTTTCTTCTGCTGTTGGTTCTGGTGCTTTTTCTGGCTCAGCTTCAGGTGCTTTCTTCAGATTATTGATCACTTTAACCATCGCAAATACTGCCATCGCAATAATTAAGAAATCAAATACGTTTTGAATAAATGCACCGTATTTTAATGTTACAGCTTCTGCACCATCTTGTGCTTCTTTTAATACGATCGCTAAATCTTTAAAATCAACACCACCAATGAGTAAACCAATCGGTGGCATTACTACATCACTGACTAAAGATGATACGATTTTACCAAAAGCGCCACCGATAATTACACCGACTGCTAAATCAACAACATTACCTTTTACCGCAAATTCACGGAATTCTTTTAAAATACTCATTTTAGTTCCTTAAATAAAAAATCAACGCTATAAAAAGCGACCGCCAATTATAAACGAAGTGATAAAAACACCTAATAGTTTTAACTTAATTTACGAATTTGTTGCGAAAATGTGATAACTTTATGC
Organism: Ursidibacter sp. B-7004-1; assembly: GCF_053654055.1. Lineage (NCBI taxonomy): Bacteria > Pseudomonadati > Pseudomonadota > Gammaproteobacteria > Pasteurellales > Pasteurellaceae > Ursidibacter > Ursidibacter sp. B-7004-1. Next base: position 4,303 of record NZ_JBSIUP010000028.1, read on the forward strand.
CAATCTGTATATTCATATTCCCTCCTCGTATCCGTTTCCCCACCTGTAATTTTCATAATAAAACGGATCATCACTCGATCAAACCAACGATAGCGAGGATAAAATAATGCTCCAGCCATTACCTCGACTAAATCAGGTTGCCATTTAATACGAGCAAGTAATTTTCGAGTATAGACATTGGTTTCAGGGCTATTTTTGTCCGCTTTGCGAGCGGTGAGATTAACGCTGAAAAATGCAGATTTTCTCTGATTTAACAGTGCATAATGTTGATTAATAAATTTTGTAAGTATCGGATCAAAATGCCCATAGCGGATCGACGCACCAACCACAATAGTCCCAAATTGTTGTAAGTAATCTGCACTGAGATTTGGATTTTCTCGCAAAGATAATATGCTGACATCGGCTTGATTTTGTTGAAGTTCACTTGCTATTTTCTCAGCGATTTTCTGCGTTTGACCATCTCTAGTTAAATAAAGAATTAAGGTTTTCATATTTATTATCGTTATATTGAAAGAATTTCGGCTATCTTAACAGATTTTGCAAAATTTTAAGGAAATCAGACCGCTTTTTTGTTATGGTATGCCCAATTTTTTGAGTGAGATTTCCAACAATGAACGAAATACAGCAAACACAAAGCCAAATTATCTCCGAACCATCAGAAAAAGAAACCACCCACTTCGGTTTTAAGACCGTTGCCAAAGAAGAAAAGCAGCAATTAGTCGCCAATGTTTTCCACAGCGTAGCTGGAAAATATGACTTGATGAATGATCTACTCTCGTTTGGTATCCATCGAGTTTGGAAACGTTTTACGATTGATTGCAGTGGTGTACGTAAAGGACATAAAGTCTTAGATTTAGCAGGCGGTACTGGGGATTTTACTGCAAAATTCTCTCGTATTGTCGGCGAAACAGGCGAAGTTGTATTAGCCGATATTAACAGTTCAATGCTAGAAGTCGGAAGGGAAAAACTGCGTAATTTAGGTGTGGTCGGCAATGTAAATTATGTTCAGGCGAATGCTGAAGCCCTTCCTTTTGCGGATAATACCTTTGACTGTATCGTTATCAGTTTTGGCTTACGCAATGTAACAGACAAAGATAAAGCACTACGTTCAATGTTTCGAGTTTTAAAACCTGGTGGACGCTTATTAGTACTTGAATTTTCTAAACCTATTATTGACCCAATCAGCCAAGTATATAATTTCTACTCATTTAATATTTTACCTAAAGTGGGTGAAGTCGTGGTTAATGATGGAGAAAGCTACCGTTATTTAGCCGAATCTATTCGAATGCACCCTAAACAAGATGAACTAAAAGCTATGATGGAAAATGCAGGCTTTGAAAGCGTAAATTATTACAATTTGAGTGCAGGAATTGTTGCCTTGCATCGTGGCTACAAGTTTTAATGTAATAATCAATCTCAAGGCTAAATAAAATGCAAAACGCTCCGCTTTTTCAACATTTTATGCTTTCCCAATTTGCAATGGGGGCTACTGAAACGGCATTCAACGGAATCATTGCCCGTTCACCCCATATATTGCCTATTTTACGCAAACTTGTCGGGAAAGTTCTCAAAATCACATTAACTCAACCTGAAATAAGCTGTTTTATTCTGTTTAGTGAAAACCGCACTGATTGGCTTCAGCAATATGAAGGCGATGTAGATTGCAGCATAGAGCTTGCCCCGAGTGCCTTGCCTCAATTAGTCGATAAAAGCAAACTCACCGCACTTATCAATAATAAAACTTTGATCTTAAATGGCGATATTCAAGTCTTGCAGCTATTTATAACCTTGCTCGATCAACTCGAAAAAGACCCAGCCGAGCTGCTATCTCCGTTAATTGGCGATGTTGCCGCACAGGTTTCAACTAATTTAATTAAAGGTTTATTTAATAAAGTAAATCAACAGGTTAAACGTAATAGCGAACAGTTAGTGGATAACTTGATGAATGAACGCCCTGTTTTAGTACATCGTCTGGAAGCAGTAAATTTCTACGATGAAGTCTCTGAATTAGCTCAACAAGCGGATAGATTAGAACAAAAATTTGCAATACGTGGACTCTAATGAACATCAAAAACCTTCGCCGTCTTTATCACATTATTCATACTTTTTTACGCTATGGCGTTGATGAAGTTATTCCGGACATTCGTCTTACTCGTTCGTTACGTTTAGGGCGTAAATCACTTTTTTGGGTAAAAAATCAATTCCCAGATCAGCCATTCGGGGTGAGATTACGTTTAGCGTTACAAGAACTTGGTCCTGTGTGGATCAAACTTGGTCAAATGCTTTCTACTCGCCGAGATCTATTTGCTCCTGAACTTGCTGATCAGCTCGCTTTACTACAAGATTCTGTTGATCCTTTTGATGGAAAAATAGCTCGCCAGCTGATTGAACAAGCATTAGGCGACCATTTGGAAAAATGGTTTGATGATTTTGACGAAACCGCCTTAGCATCGGCATCTATCGCACAAGTACATACGGCAAAATTTAATCAAAACCAACCGCTTGCAGGCAAAGAAGTAGTGCTGAAAGTTATTCGTCCTGATATCCATCAAGTAATTTTTGATGATTTAGCCCTAATGTATCGCCTTGCTAGTTGGATCCCAAAACTCTCCAATGATGGTAAACGTTTAAGGGCTGTTGAAGTAGTACGAGAATATGAAAAAACTTTATTAGACGAGCTAGATTTGCGTAAAGAAATGGCGAATGCGGTACGTTTACGCAATAATTTTGCCAATAGCGAAATGTTGTATGTGCCTGAAATGTATCAAGATTTCTGCCATAAGAATGTGATCGTGATGGAGCGAATTTACGGCATACCTGTCGCAAACATTGATGAGCTGAAAGCGAATGGCACAGATATGAAACTACTTGCTGAGCGTGGTGTTCAAGTTTTCTTTACCCAAGTATTTCGGGATAGTTTTTTCCACGCAGATATGCACCCTGGAAATATTTTTGTTAATCCGAATCACCCAGAAAACCCACAATATATCGGGATTGATTGCGGTATTGTCGGTACACTCAACCAAAATGATAAACGTTATTTAGCAGAAAGTTTTGTGGCATTTTTTAATCGAGATTATCGCCGAGTTGCATTGATGCACGTTGAATCGGGCTGGACACCTGCTGATACAGATATTGACGCTTTTGAGCAAGCATTCCGAGAAGTTTGTGAGCCTATTTTTGCCAAACCACTCTCTGAAATTTCATTCGGACACGTTCTACTTAATCTATTTAATGTCGCTCGTGAATTTAATATGGAAGTGCAACCGCAATTAGTATTATTACAAAAAACCTTACTCTACATTGAAGGATTAGGCAGACAAGTTTATCCACAGCTAGATTTATGGCAAACAGCAAAACCATTCCTACAAGATTGGTTAAATGAACAAGTTGGTGTAAAAGCGATGTTTCGTCAGATTCAACAACGTTTACCACAGTTTAGAGAACATTTTGCGGAATTTCCTGAAACTGTTTTTCAAGCACTGCAACAACAAAAGCAGATCAATCTACGTTTAAGTGAAATAAACCAAAGTTTACAGAACCAAAAAAATCATTCTAGCTTAATACGAACCTTATTACTGGCTTTAATAATCTCAGGTACATTCTGGCAATTTGAGCAAATGCCGTTGTGGTTAAGCTCATCATTATTATTGGTGAGTATTGGGTTGGTAGTGATGGATTTATTTAGACCAAGTAGATAAAACTTAGTTATATAAAAAATGCTTTAACTGTTCTGTTAAAGCATTTTTATTTTCCTAGCGTTTATTCGCTAATTTCGTTTTTGTAAGCTCGTAAACTCGTAGTTTCGCAATCTCTCTTGCTAATTTTGCAGTAAGATCTGCATCATTAGTTTTGCCAAGATTTTCTTCAGCTTTACGTTTTGCGGCTAAAATACGTTGCTCATCTAGTTCATCACCACGAATTGCTGTATCAGCCAAAACCGTTACTACGGTTGGTTGAACTTCAAGAAAACCGCCAGAAACATAGATAAATTCTTCTTTGCTATCAGCAAGGTTAAATTTTACCATTCCTGGTTTTATTGCGGTTAATAATGGGGTATGCCCAGCATAAATACCCAGCTCCCCATCAATTCCTGAAACTCGAACACTCGTGACTTGACCTTTGAAGATTTCACGTTCCGCACTTACGACGGTCAATTCAAATTGAGATGCCATTTTGTTCTCCTGTTTACCTAATTAAAGTTTAGGGAACAATTACATCTTGTTCGCTCTTTCGATCACTTCGTCAATTGAACCCGCCATATAGAACGCTTGTTCTGGAATATGGTCGTATTCACCTTCTAAGATGCCTTTGAAACCACGAATGGTTTCTTTTAATGGTACATATTTACCAGGTGTACCGTTAAATACTTCAGCAACGAAGAATGGTTGAGATAAGTAACGTTCGATTTTACGCGCACGAGATACAACTAATTTATCTTCTTCAGATAATTCGTCCATACCTAAAATGGCAATAATATCTTTTAACTCTTTATAGCGTTGAAGTGTTTTTTGGACACCACGTGCAACGTTATAATGCTCTTCACCAACAACAAGTGGATCTAATTGACGTGAAGTTGAGTCAAGTGGGTCAATTGCTGGGTAAATACCTAATGATGCAATTTGACGACTTAATACTACTGTTGAGTCTAAGTGTGCGAAGGTTGTTGCTGGCGATGGGTCAGTTAAGTCATCGGCAGGAACGTAAACTGCTTGCACAGATGTGATAGAACCTGTTTTTGTTGACGTAATACGCTCTTGAAGTACACCCATTTCTTCTGCAAGAGTTGGTTGGTAACCTACTGCTGATGGCATACGACCTAATAATGCAGATACTTCAGTACCAGCAAGTGTATAACGATAAATATTATCCACGAAGAATAATACATCACGACCTTCATCACGGAATTTTTCTGCCATTGTTAAGCCAGTTAATGCAACACGTAAACGGTTACCTGGTGGCTCATTCATTTGACCATAAACCAGTGATACTTTATCTAATACGTTAGAATCTTTCATTTCGTGGTAGAAGTCATTACCTTCACGCGTACGCTCACCTACACCAGCAAATACTGAGTAACCTGAGTGCTCAATTGCGATATTACGGATTAACTCCATCATATTTACGGTTTTACCTACACCAGCACCACCGAATAGACCAACTTTACCCCCTTTAGCAAACGGGCAGATTAAGTCGATAACTTTAATTCCTGTTTCTAAAAGCTCGGTGCTGTTTGCTTGCTCTTCGTAGCTTGGTGCAGCACGGTGAATTGACCAACGCTCTTCTTCACCGATTGGGCCAGCTTCGTCAATAGGATCACCTAATACGTTCATAATACGACCAAGTGTTTTTGTTCCTACTGGAACTTTAATTGCTTCGTTCGTATTTTCAACTTTTAAACCACGTTTTAAACCATCTGAAGTACCTAATGCGATACAACGCACTAAGCCTCCACCTAATTGTTGTTGAACTTCTAAGGTTAAACCTGATTCAACTTTTAATGCATCATAAACTTTGGGTACTGCATCTTGCGGAAATTCAACGTCGATGACTGCACCGATGATTTGTACAATTTTTCCAGTTGCCATTACCGTTCCTCTATTCTTGGTTAAATTGCTGCGGCACCCGCAACAATTTCATTTAATTCATTCGTAATACTCGCTTGACGCGCTTTGTTATACACCAACTGTAATTCGTTAATTAAATTACCTGCATTATCAGTTGCTGCTTTCATTGCGACCATTCGAGCTGCCTGTTCAGACGCAAGGTTATCGACAATTGCTTGATACACTTGAGATTCTAAATAACGGACTAGCAAACTATCTAATAGAACCTGTGGATTTGGTTCATAAAGATAATCCCAAGAGCCTTTTGTTTCTAGATTATCGTTCTCAAGCGCTGGCAATGGAAGAAGTTGTTGAACTGTCGGTTTTTGCGACATTGTATTTACAAAACGGTTATAGACGATATGAACTTCGTCAATCTCACCTTCTCGGTAAGCATTTACCATTCCATTTACAATACCCACTAGGTCTTCCATTGCAGGCGTATCGCCTAAACCATTCACTTGGGCTTTGATCTCAATTCCCATATTTTGGAAAAATGAAATTGCTTTATTTCCCACTAAGCCCAAACGAACATTTACACCTTTATCTTTTTGTGTTTTCAATTCATTTAATACTGTTTTAAATAAATTGACGTTCAAACCACCACATAAACCGCGATCGGTTGAAACAACAAGATAACCTACTTTTTTAACTTCTCTAGGTGTTAAGAAAGGGTGTTTATAACCAATACTTCCTTTGGCAATATGGCTAATTACCTTACGGATAGTTTCTGCATAAGGACGAGATGCACTCATTCTTTCTTGCGTTTTACGCATTTTTGATGCAGCAACCATTTCCATTGCTTTAGTAATTTTTTGCGTATTACGAACACTTGCAATTTTGGTTCTTATCTCTTTAGCACCTGCCATATTATTTCTCCGCTAAAGTAGAATTACCACGCACTATTCTTTTTGAAACTACTTAAAATCTCAGTTAATTGATCTTTAATAGCATCATTATAGTCGCCTGATTTAGATAGTTCTTGCATAAAGTCAGCATATTGAGTATTCGCATACTCTAACAATGCAGCTTCAAATGAACCAATACGTTCAACCTCTACATCGTCTAAGAAACCAAATTCAGCGGCAGCTAACACTAAACCTAATTGTGCTACTGACATCGGAGCAAATTGTTTCTGTTTTAATAATTCAGTTACTTTTTGACCGTGTGAAAGTTGTTTGCGTGTTGCATCGTCAAGATCTGATGCAAATTGTGCAAATGCGGCTAATTCACGATATTGTGCCAGTGCTGTACGAATACCACCTGACATTTTTTTCACAACTTTAGTTTGTGCAGAACTACCTACACGAGAAACTGAAATACCAGGGTTTACCGCAGGGCGAATACCTGCATTGAATAAGCCTGATTCTAAGAATATCTGACCATCAGTAATTGAAATTACGTTAGTTGGTACGAATGCAGATACGTCACCAGCTTGGGTTTCAATAATTGGTAATGCAGTTAAAGAACCTGTTTGACCTTTTACTGCCCCATTAGTGAAACGTTCTACATAATCTGCATTTACACGTGAAGCACGCTCTAATAAACGAGAGTGTAGGTAGAATACATCACCTGGGAACGCTTCACGACCTGGTGGACGGCGTAAAAGTAGAGAAATTTGACGGTAAGCAACTGCTTGTTTAGATAAATCATCATAAACAATTAACGCATCTTCACCACGATCACGGAAATATTCACCCATAGCACAACCAGCATAAGGTGCTAGATATTGTAATGCCGCAGATTCAGATGCTGATGCGACAACTACGATTGTATTTTGTAACGCACCGTGCTCTTCTAATTTACGAACTACGTTTGAAATTGTTGATGCTTTTTGACCAATAGCAACGTATATACATTTGATACCTGAATCACGTTGATTGATGATTGCATCAATAGCTAATGCAGTTTTACCTGTTTGACGGTCACCGATAATTAACTCACGCTGACCGCGACCGATTGGTACCATTGAATCCACTGCTTTATAACCAGTTTGTACTGGTTGATCAACAGATTGACGATCGATAACACCTGGTGCAATCACTTCAATTGGTGAGAAACCATCGTTTTCAATTTCGCCTTTACCATCAATAGGCTGACCTAAGGTATTAACTACACGACCTAATAAACCACGACCAACAGGCACTTCTAAAATACGGCCAGTACATTTAACTTCCATACCTTCCGCTAAATCAGCGTATGGACCCATTACTACTGCACCGACAGAATCTCTTTCTAAGTTTAATGCAATCGCATAACGATTGCCTGGTAATGCAATCATTTCCCCTTGCATTACATCAGATAAGCCGTGGATACGAATAATCCCATCGCTTACTGAAACGATTGTACCAGTACTTTGTGCATCACTGACCACATTGAACTGTGCAATACGTTTTTTAATCAATTCACTAATTTCTGTAGAATTTAGTTGCATTTTTTATTCCTCTTACAAGCACAACTCAGTTGCTAAACGATTTAGTTGTCCACGACTACTACCATCAATAACGGTATCATCATAACGAATAATTACACCAGCAAGTAGTGAACTATCTACGCGTGAAACAAGACGTACTTTGCAATCAAGTCGCTTCTCCATCGCAGTTGCGATTTTAGTTTTTTGAGCTTCACTTAATTCTGTTGCAGAAACAACTTCAACTTCTTTAGTCGATTCGTAATCCGAACGAAATTCAAGAAATGCATTTAATACCGAAGGTAACGCACTTAAACGTTTATTTTCGGCCATAATACGAATGAAATTTTGCCCATATTGGTCAAGTTGCTCTGCACAAATTGCAATAAACATCTCTGCAATTTTGCTAGGAGCAAGTGAAGAACTAATAAAATCAGCTACTTCGTTATTTTCTGCAACGAGTGCTGAAAACTGTAACATCTCTTGCCATTTATCCAACTGACTCTGTTCTAAAGCAAAATCAAAAGCTGCTTTAGCATAGGGGCGAGCTACTGTAGTTAATTCTGACATCTGCCCCCCTCAATTATAGTTCTGCAACTAGCTTATCAATAATGTCATTGTTTGCCGCTGCATCAACAGAACGACCCACAATTTTCTCTGCACCAGCTACTGCTAATGCTGCTACTTTTTGACGAAGCTCTTCTTGAACTCGTTTACGTTCGTTTTCAACTTCTGCGTAACCTTGCTCAATAATTTTTGCTTTTTCAGCTTCAGCTTCAGCTTGGACAGACTCTAAAATTTCATTACGACGTTTAGTCGCTAAATCAACGATCTGTTGAGCTTCTTCACGTGCTTTAGCAAGTTCTTGTTCAACTAAAACTTTCGTATCAGCTTGTTCTTGCTTTGCTTTTTCAGCACTTGCAAGAGCGTCAGCGATATTCGCTTGACGAGTTTCAATCGCTTTAATTAGCGGTGGCCATACAAACTTCATACAGAACCACACAAATAGTGAGAACGCAATCAGTTGGCCAATTAGTGTTGCATTTAAATTCACAACGCCCTCCTCAAAAGTCGGCTAAGTTACTCAATAATAACCTATCAGCTATTTCAAATAACTACGGTTAAACAAATCCGACTTATTTCAATAAATCAATGAACGGGTTTGCGAAGATGAAAAGTAAAGAAATACCTACTGCAATCATTGCAATCGCATCAAGAAGACCTGCAACGATAAACATTTTAGTTTGTAAGCTACTTGCTAATTCAGGCTGACGAGCAGATGATTCTAAGAATTTACCACCTAAGATAGCAAAGCCAATCGCTGTACCAAGTGCAGCAAATGCAAGTAGGATTGACGCACCAATAATTGTTGCTGTAATTACAGTTTCCATAATGTTCTCCATTAAGATTGAGTAAAAAGCCTTTCGGCTAGGGTTAATAAAAAAGTAAAGTAAAAATCATTTGATCGGGTTTCACAAGCGGTCATATTTTTGCAAAAATTTTCAAAAAACTAACCGCTTACCAATCTATTTTGTTTAGTGATCTGCTTTGTTATAAGCAATACTCAAGTAAACAATCGTTAGCATCATAAAGATGAATGCCTGAAGCGTAATCACAAGGATATGGAAAATCGCCCAAGCTAAATGTAATGGCAAGCCTAAAGCCTGAAGTAAGAAATTATCTGCCATATACATTACTGCAATTAAGATAAAGATTAACTCACCTGCATACATATTACCGAATAAACGGAATGCTAATGAAATAGGTTTTGCAATCAATGTAACTAATTCTAAAACTAAGTTTACTGGAATAAATGCCCAGTGATTAAATGGGTGAAGTGTATATTCTTTAACAAAACCACTTACTCCTTTTGATTTAATTGTGTAGAAAATAATTAAGCAGAATACACAAATTGCCATACCTAAAGTTGCACTAATATCTGCTGTCGGTACTGCACGTAAATAGTGGATACCTAACATTTCTGCAAATTGAGGTGGAAAATCAACAGGAATTAAGTCAATGGCATTCATTACAAACACCCAACAGAAAACTGTCAATGCTAATGGTGCAACAGCATCACGAGAACCGTGGAAGTTATCTTTAACTAAGCCATTAACCCATTCAATAATCATTTCAACAAAACATTGAAATTTCCCAGGTACACCCGTTGTTGCTTTTTTGGCTACACGAGTAAAGAAAAATAGGAAGATAACGCCTGCAAGTAATGAAAAAAACAGGGTATCTAAATGTACATTCCAGAAACCATCCCCAGTTTTGAGAAAGGTTAAGTGGTGACCAATATAATCAGCGGTAGTTTGACCAGCCATAATTTATCCCTTTGAAATTAAACGAAACCTATTTTGCTCGAAGCTTTAATAAAATGGGCAACAAGCTATTACATAGCAACATAAAAAAATAACCAACAAAAAAAGCCAAAAAGTTCATTGTTGGATAGCTTTTAAATGCAACCACAATCAGCACAATGGTGAGTAGCCATTTTAACCCTTCACCACGATAGAAAGCGGTCATTTTATTCGTATTTTTTGTAGATTGACGGAAAAAAATCCAATAAACAAATAAGCAATGAGGTAATAGGCTAGCTAAACTACCTACTAAAAAGGAAAGACCAGTCCCCATTGAATAAAAAAAAGTAATGCTACAAAACAGAATTAACAGTAAAACAATCTCAATAGAAATTACTTTATAGTAAAGTTGCCTTGTTTGACGAATAACTATCGACATTCCTTTTACTCTCAAAATTTGGTTAGTGCTTACAGAATACACTTCAAAATTACACAACCTTGCAAATTATACGTTACTCTATTTTTAATGCCAACCTCTAAACGTGAGAAAAAGTGTTAAGTTATTAACATTTTTGACATTTTTATTTATTTTTTGCAATAAAATAAATAAAACTAACGATAGGAAAAAGTAACGGTTGCAACAGCATTTACAGTTCCAGCCGAAACATTTCCCAAACTGACATATTTTGCAGAGAACCTATGTTGTGGATTTAGCTGATCTTCAGAAAATAGCCATTCTTTACCAAGTTCAATAGCTTCATTATTTTCTTTATAAATACGAATGCCAACCCCTTTGGCTGTTGATTTATTAGTATCTAAACTAAGTATAGAACTATGATTCTGTATGTTATTTTGATCAAAGAAGGTTGTAAATGCTTTAACGTTTGGATCACAGAGCAATGCTAAATTAAAGTATCCACCAAAAACCTCAGAACCTTTATTGGTTAATTCACTTTGGAATGCACTAGCTAATTTTACGGTTTGATTGCTTTGCTGTAATTGGCAAGATCGTGCTTTTATTGTTAGTTGGGTAGGTTGTAAATTTACCGTATAAATAGTCTGATTATCGCTATTAAGTAAAGTAGCGAGTGTTTTGGACGTGATTGAATAAGTACCTGCTTGCAAAGGTTTATATGCGATAAGAGTTGTTGAAATATCAGTATTGTTCACAGCTAAACTAATACCAATTCCATCAATATTTGTTGGATATACTTTTTGCCCTAATAAATCAAGAGCTTCACTTTCTGCTTTTACATCAAACTGCAAGGAAACTTTTTCTGATATTTTCACATTTTGTTGAATTTGAGAAATAGTTTGAACCATAAAATTGTCTCTAGGGTAATCCCAAGAAATTGCAGGAAAAGTAATAGAAATCACTTGCGGATTAGCATAAAGAGGGCTAACCAATAAAGCCAAGCATAAGCTCAATATCGTTTTCATCTTCTATTCCTTAGTTTGACATTGTACAGTGATTACATCATCTGAGTTAGGATCAATTTGATAATTGAAGTGGCATCGTTCTGTTTCACTGTTACCCCAAATAACTGTTAATCTTCCAGAATTATCAATCCCACGGACAAATACTCGTCCACCTTGAACAACATAACCGATCAGCTGGTTCTGTTGATTAAAGACTTCTGCTGCTAGAGGTGGTGGGGTACCATCTGTTTTTACTACATCAAATAGGACATTTTTTCCTGTTTTTGTGTTGAATTTAACTAAAGAGATACTATTTGCTCGCGGAATAATCTCTTGCCCTGTTGCCTCAATTTCTACATCAGCAGGAATATTATTGGGGTCAATACCAATATAATTTGTCTGATAGGGTGAAACATAAGGAACAATGCCATTACCAAACCAATCAAGATTAGCGGCATTACCATTATTGATCTTTGCACCTGTTGCTCCTTTAGCAGAAATAATAGCGAAAGTATCGCTTAAATCATTGCTTAAAGTAACACCTTCTGGATGTGCTACTAAGGCACCAGATACCGCAAAATTCGTTTGTTTAGTTTGCTTGGATTGCCCCATTCCAACATTAAATTTAGCAAATGATGCCTTATAACCAGAATTGATAGAATAATAGTTGCTATCGCTAGCTTTATTGGCATTAATAGCATAGGTAAATTGATTATCTTCTCCCAATGAACCATTGAGAGAGGTATAGCTCGTATATCCTTGTTGCGTTTTATTATAGGTTGCATACACCGTAGGACTATTCAAACTTGCCCCAAAAGTAAAGAAAATATTGGCGTAGAATTGTTTATCTTGAGTGGCTAGATTGCCATCTTTAACTTGTGAATAGCCTAGCTGATACTGAATCCCTTTAAATGAGTTACCATAACTAAATTGGTATTCATTAACGGGTTTGTTTAAATTCCAATAGACATTACGGATTGCCGAGAGCGAGATACCACCAAAAGTCGAACCTAGTGATTGATTAAAAGAAAGACTAACACGCTGTTTTAAGCGGTGAGATTGTTCAAGTTTTTTGCTATTTCTATTGATATCTAATACTTGAGATAGAGAGTAGTTAGTTTCTGATAAAGATTTGTAATATGATGCAGAAAAATAACTTCCCCAACGGTTAAGATTTAAACTATATCCTACATTTACACCATAATGCTTATTTGATTGTTTTAAATAAGGAAATTTATTACGGGTATAGTTTACATTGGCAGAAAAAGCCCCCAATGGTGTATCAAATGCTGCCCCAATTAAGCCTGATAAGTAGTTTTTACTCCCCATTCCACCTAAATTTAGGGTAACGCTATTGGCTAAACCGTACTGTAATTCAGCTTGTACAATGTTTTCGTTAAAAACTTTAGTTTGCTCACGATAACGACCACCTGATAATCGGTAATAGAGTTGTCCTGCTCGTACTAAACGAATTGCATTAGAAAAAGGCACAGAGAAAGTGCGTGTTTGCCCGTTCGATTCAATAATCTCAACGTCTAATTTTCCTGAATACCCCACAGGATAAATGTCATCAATACTAAATGCACCTGCGGGGACGGAAATTTCATAAATAATATGATTATCTTGACGTACAATAATTCTTGCAGGGTTATTCACTACACCTTGAATACGGGGGGCATAGCCACGCAAGGAATAGGGTAACATTCGTTCATCATTCTCGATCTGAATCCCTCTAATGCTAAAGTTTTCAAAAAAGTGACCGCTTGTATAAAGATCACCTAGGGTTAAACGTCCATTGATTGCATCAATATCACGCTGTAAATAGGTATATTGATATTGGTAGGGGAGTCCTTTTTGTTCTTGCCAGCTTTTTGAACCACGATGACGTAACGACCACAGTCCTAAATTTGCACCAGAATGAAGACTAAGGTATGAATTCTTGCTAGAGCGATCACCAAATTTATGAATGTAGTGGTTTGCATCATAACGAATAAATAGTGCGGGAACGCCAGATTGCCAAAGGCTAGGATCAATATAACCACGCGGTCTTTTTTTCACTAAAATTTGTGGGATTTCAATATTTAACGCTAAAGTACCTACATCAAACTGTATTTTAGCTTCAGGAATAGCATTTATAATGCTTATGCAATCGTGATCTGATGCAGATTGCTTAATGGCATCACTTTGTAACGATAAAACGGATAATAAATTGGGTGTTAAACACAATCCCTTTAACGGATTATCGCTATCTTCAATAACTTTAATGACGGTATTGCCGTGTTTAGTCCCATTTACAAAAACATCAGCAGTATATTCGCCAGTCGGAATAGGATTTCCAAAACGGTATTTAGCTACATCGGCAGTTGGCTGCCCTGCAACTGTGCCAAGAAAACGCTCATCAAATTCAAACTCTTCTGCACTAGCAAAAGTAGCCCCAAATAGTGCGAGGCTACAAAAATAAGCAACTTTGTGGTATTTGAAGGGTTTCTTTACCGTCATAGCTATAAAAGATTTAAATTATTATTTTGAAATACCGTTTGTTTCGCCACCATAGTCATTGATAACAGACCATTCAATCTGGCCCGTTGAGACAGCTTGATTAAAATTAAATGTTTTAGTCGAAAATGGTGCAACCATATCCGCATCTCGAGTAGCTACTGATTTGTTACCTTGTTTAACTGCCACTTTACTGTAAGTAATAAAATAAGGTGTTGGGTTATTTACCGTAATTTGTTTACCACTTATTTTCCAACTGACTTTATGATAAGCATCTTCTACGGGATAAGGCAAATTTGCAGGACGGAAGAAAAACTTCAAACGACTACGAACTGAAAATTGCAAGTAATTTGGATTTTTCTCAAGTGACTCTTTACTTGGCTTAGGTGGAATATCTAACACGTTGAAAAAGAATAAGGTTTCACGATCTTTCGCTAACGGTTCACCTGTATAGCTAACACGCAAAGTTTGTTGCTTTTGTGGATCAACACGAGAAACGGGCGGTGTAATAACAAAAGGAAGTTTTAATTTATTTGGATCAGCTTTTTCATCGCCATTGTCGATCCAAGACTGAACTAAGGAAGGAAGACTACCTTTATTCGTTAATTGTACGCTAATATTTTTCTTATCACTCGGATAAATAACTCGAGTGCCTAATATCACAATATTGGCTTGAGAAGTAAAAGTAATACCAGCCAATACAATCCCTGCTAACCATTTAAACATCTTTACATTTCCTTTATAAAGTTACCCCCAGCGTAAAGCTGGGGCTGATGTGACAAGTACTATTTATAAATAACAGTAAACGGCAGAACTGCACTAACAATACCTGGTCTTACATTCCCTTCATCTCCTTTTGCATATTCAACAGAGAAATTAAAACTAAACTCACCTTTATCTAATACTTTTGGTTGTACAGAGACACCGTTAGATAATACATTTAATTCCCCTTGAGTAACTTTCAAATAAACATTTGATTCTGTCCCTGTTGGCTCTGTTCCTACTTGATTTTTCAGTAATCCATTTTCAAGAGTATTTTCTGCCGCATCAAATCTTATAGAAACAGATTTACTAGCAAAGTTATTTTCATCAAAGAATGGAGAGCAACCATTTAAATCTATTGAAAAGTCTGTTTTTTTAGAATCTGTCTCTAATTCATTAGCCCAAACAGTAGGTAAAGTAACTTTTTTATAGGCATCTTTAATTATACAAGTTGGGTTTACAATTTCACCTCTAAAAGAATATTGCCCTTTAGCCCCTTCAATTACAACACCGTTACCAATAGGATCTTCTGCAACAATTTCTGTTTCATTAGCAAGGGTAGAACCAGTAAATAAAGAAGCAATGCTTAAAGCAACTAATAATTTTTTCATAGAATTAATCCTCTAAAAAGAATAAATGTGACAGGTAGGATAGTAGCCATCATTAAATAAATAACGGCTAAGTATGAAAATTATACCATAGAATATAATTTACACAATATTACATAACAAAAATAAAATTGACAAACTAAAATAATTGTAATCCAAAATATTTATTAATAAAGCCTTACAATAAAGTGAAATTAGATTAAAATTTATCATATTATTTTTTATCTTTAATATAAGGAAATATATGTCTAGAAAACTCAACTTTGTGATGATTTCTCCACATTTTCCTGCGAACTTTGAAACTTTTGCAGTGAGATTAAGAGAGAATGGGTTTAATACCTTAGGAATTGCCGATACGCCCTATGAGCAGTTAAGCGAAGGGTTACGCAATTCATTAACGGAGTATTATCGTGTTGATAATATGGAAGATTATGAGCAAGTCTATCGTGCGGTAGGTTATTTTGCTCATAAATATGGGCGAATCGATCGTATTGAATCTCATAACGAGCATTGGCTAGAGCTTGATGCTAAATTACGCACCGATTTCAATGTCTTCGGTTATAAAACGGAAGATATGTTAGCGATCAAAACTAAATCTCAAATGAAAGAAGTCTTCCGTAAAGCAGGTTTAAAAGTCGCTCAGGGGCGTGTTTTTAAAGGTGATGAAGATGCTCTTAAGTTAGTTAAGCAACTTAACTATCCTGTCATCATTAAACCAAACTCAGGTGTTGGTGCAAGTGATACCTATAAAGTAAAGAATAGTCAAGATTTAGATGATTTCTTCAACAATAAAAATCCGAACGTAGAATATATTATGGAAGAATTTATTGAAGGCGACATTGTTACCTTTGATGGTTTAACCGATCACGAAGGAAATATTGTTTTCTATTCTGGGCTTGAGTACTCTGAAGTAGTGATTGATATTGTTTCTGAAGATCGTGATATTTATTTTTACGTTCCTCGTGAAATTCCGCAAGATCTGATTACTTTAGGTAAAAAATGTGTGGAAGCATTTAAAGTAAGAGAACGTTTCTTCCACTTTGAGTTTTTCCGCGTTAAAGGATCAAACGAATTGATGCCACTTGAAATTAACTGCCGCCCACCAGGTGGATTAACGATAGATATGTGGAACTACGCCAATGATTTCGATGTATTTAGAGAATACTCAAATATTGTTAAAGAGAATAAGTTCTATACTGACATTAAGCACCCTTGGAATGTGGTTTATATTGCTCGTAAAGCGAATAAAAATTACGTGAATTCTATTCAAGATATTTGTGAGAAATATGCTGGAAACATTATTAGCGTTCAAAGTGTACCAGGGATTTTTGCTAAAATTATGGGCGAACAAGGTATTCTCGCCAGAACCGCAAGTATTGAAGAAATGCACGAAATTGCTCACTTTGCACAACAAAAACAATAAGGTAATCAATAATGCACTTTGAAAAAAGAAGCCACTGGAGTGGTGAACTCGGTAGAGAAATGCACTTTAATGTTTATGGACACGCAGGTAAGCCCATCATTGTTTTTCCATCATCGGGCGGAAATCAAAATGAATACGGTAATTTTGGAATGATTGATGCTTGTCGTTCATTTATAGATAGAGGGTTAGTTAAATTTTATACGCCTGATTCATTTGATAGTGAATCTTGGTTAGCGGAATGGAAATCAGGGCAAGATATGGCTCAAGCTCATAATGCTTATGATCGCTATATTATCAATGAATTAGTACCACTTATTCGTTATGAATCCAACTGGAGCGGTGCGATGATCGCAACAGGTTGCAGTATGGGAGGCTTTCATACTATTAACTTTGCACTACGCCACCCTGATTTATTTGATGTCGCTATTGCACTTAGTGGCGTCTATGATGCTCGTTTCTTTACTCACGAATTTAATGGTAATCCAACTGTTTATTTCAATTCTCCTATTGATTATCTTTGGAACCAACAGGATAACTGGTTTTTAGATCGTTATCGTCAAAATCACTATATTGTTGCCGTAGGGCAAGGTGCTTGGGAAGAGCAACATATTGAAGATACCAAACGCTTAGAATACGCCTTTAAAGCAAAAGGTATTGACGGTTGGTTTGACTTTTGGGGAAAAGATGTTGATCACGATTGGCCTTGGTGGCGAATTCAAATGCCTTATTTCTTAGGTAAGTTGGAAGAGCAAGGAATTATTTAACTTAATATATCATATAACCGGTCATTTTATAAAATATTGCAAATTTTCAAGGAAAAATGACCGCTTATTTTTAATTATCCACTAATGAAAACCGCAGAAAATCCACGAAATGATCTGCCCAGTGCATTTCGTGGTGGATTTCATTTGCCATTATGCGTAAGCGAATATGATCAAGTGGCTGTCCTGTACGCAATAGAGCTTGATAATAATGCAAGGTACAATCAATATAGGCTTGGTTCATATTTGAAATAAAATGGGAATCCACTTCATCGCCTTCATTTGTCCCGACTTGAATAAAGACTTTGCTCGATTTTGCTAATGGATGATGATGAATAAATTGCAGAAAAGCAGCTTCACTAAACCACGAAGCTAAAGAAAATACCCCAAGATGTCCGAAAATATGTGGATATGCTGCTCCCATATAAGCGGTAATAATACCACCCATTGAGCTACCTGCAAGTAAGGTTTGTTCACACTCAGGCTTGGTTCGGTAATGATGATCAATAAATGGCTTTACCGTTTCGACAACCCATTTAGCATAATCCATTCCTTTTCCACCTGCATTAGCAACAAAGCCTTTTCCTACATCCGTTTTCCAAGGCCCATATTCATCAAGACGATCAACACCAGCATTATCAATTCCAACAATAATTAACTTCGGTAATTCGTGCGTATTTTTGATTGTTGGAATAATTTTCCAAGAATGTCCAGAGTAAGATTCTTTGCTATAAAACACATTTTGCCCATCGTGCATATATAACACAGGGTAGCGTTGCCACTGCTCGTGGTGATAATCTTTAGGTAATAAAACTCGAATGCGTCTATTATGTT
Organism: Ursidibacter sp. B-7004-1; assembly: GCF_053654055.1. NCBI lineage: Bacteria > Pseudomonadati > Pseudomonadota > Gammaproteobacteria > Pasteurellales > Pasteurellaceae > Ursidibacter > Ursidibacter sp. B-7004-1. Next base: position 22,925 of record NZ_JBSIUP010000028.1, read on the forward strand.
GATAATAAGGCACATAAAGAAAATGCTCTTGCATTTCAAGGTAATGATGTTGCATAACTACTTAACCGTTGTAATTTACTTCTTTAATACAATTAAATGACGCTCTCCAACAAGCTCTGGTACTTGTAATGGGATAACCTCTAACAATTCAATCGGACGTGTAATTTGCTCAATTTCTTCGCTTTGATAAATCCCTTTTAACGCATAAAAACGTCCATTTTGATTAGGTAAATGGTAGCACCAATCCACCATATCATTTAATGATGCAAAAGCTCGACTAAGTACGCCATCAAACTGTTTTTCTTGAAATTCTTCTACTCGGCTAAGTACAGGCTCAACATTAGTTAATTTCAACTCACGAATCGCATTTTTTATGAAAGTGATCCGTTTCCCTAAACTATCTAACAGCACAAATTGTTTATCTGGATTAGCTATCGCAAGGGGAATACCTGGCAACCCCGGCCCTGTTCCAACATCAATAAAATGCGATCCTTGTAGATGTTTACTCACCACAAGGCTATCTAAAATATGCTTAATTAGCATCTCATTCGGATCACGCACCGATGTTAAATTGTAGGCTTTATTCCACTTGTCTAATAATTTAATAAAATCAATCAGTTGCTGTTTCTGTTGAGAAGTTAATTGAATATCCGCTTGGGCTAACAAGCGGTCTAATTTCGCTAACATTTTGCAAATCCTTACTCGCCACGTTTCAGCATACCTTGTTTTTTCAAGGCAACCAATAAAATGGAAATTGCGGCTGGTGTGATGCCTGAAATTCGGCTCGCTTGCCCAATGGATACAGGGCGATGTTGGGTTAATTTTGCACGCACTTCATTTGATAAACTTTCCACTTTGTCATAATCAAATTCCGCAGGAATAAGTGTATTTTCGTGGCGTTTATGGCGTTCAATTTCTTGATATTGATGCTCAATATACCCCTGATATTTAATCGCAATTTCGACCTGCTCTGCAGCCTGTTTATCTTCAATAGCAGGAGCAAAAGGCTCAATTTGCGTTAATTTTTCATAGGTAACTTCAGGGCGGCGTAATAGATCTTCACCGCTGGCTTCTCGTGCTAATGGACTACTGAGTAAACTATTCACTTCATCAAGGTTTGCAGTCTGTAAATGAACCCAAATCTGTTTTAAACGCTCACGCTCTTTCTCAATATTATCCATTTTCTGATTAAAACGAGCCCAACGAGCTTCATCAATTAGCCCCATTTGGTAAGCAATTGGCGTTAGACGAATATCGGCATTATCTTCACGCAATAATAAGCGGTATTCCGCACGAGAAGTAAATACTCGATAAGGCTCTTTTGTTCCTAAAGTACAGAGATCATCAACTAAAACCCCCGTATATGCCTGATCACGCGTAGGGAACCAAGGTTCTTTACCCTGCACTTGTAATCCTGCGTTAATCCCTGCTAATAAACCTTGAGCCCCAGCTTCTTCATAACCTGTTGTACCGTTTATTTGTCCAGCAAAGAATAAACCATCAATAGCTTTGGTTTCTAAAGTTGGTTTTAAATCTCTCGGATCAAAGTAATCGTATTCAATTGCATAGCCTGGTTTTAAAATACGCGTTTTTTCTAAGCCTTTCATCGAATTTACAATACCCATTTGTACATCAAAAGGTAAGCTCGTTGAAATACCATTAGGATAAACTTCAATTGTGGTTAAGCCTTCAGGTTCTAAATAAATCTGGTGGCTATTACGATCACTAAAACGCATCACTTTATCTTCAATCGATGGGCAGTAGCGTGGGCCTATACCTTCAATGATCCCAGTGTACATCGGGCTGCGATCTAAACTATTACGGATCAAATCGTGAGTTTGTTCATTTGTATGCGTAATATAGCAAGGAATTTGGCGTGGGTGCTGTTCCACCGATCCCATAAACGAGAATACCGGCAAGACGTCATCGCCGTGCTGTTGAGCTAATACTGAAAAATCAATTGTTCTTGCATCTAAACGAGGTGGTGTCCCTGTTTTTAAACGATCCACACGCAAATTTAAATCACGCAAACGATCAGCCAACATAGTAGCGGCAGGATCACCTGCTCGACCACCTGCATAATTATCTAAACCAATATGGATCTTACCTGCTAAGAAAGTGCCAGCCGTTAAAATAACAGCTTTAGCTTTAAAGGTTAGCCCCATTTTCGTTACCGCACCCACTGCACGATTATTTTCCACTAAAATATCCACCACTTCTTGTTGGAAAATATCTAAATTCGCTTGGTTTTCTAATGCTGTACGCACTGCTTGGCGATAAAGAACTCTATCTGCTTGAGCTCGAGTAGCTCGAACAGCTGGGCCTTTACTGCTATTGAGAGTTCTAAATTGAATACCTGCGTGGTCTGTGGCTGTTGCCATTAAACCACCCATAGCATCAATTTCTTTCACTAAATGCCCTTTACCAATTCCCCCAATAGCAGGATTACAAGACATTTGCCCTAGCGTATCGACATTATGGGTTAATAATAACGTTTTTAGCCCCATTCGAGCAGGGGCAAGAGCTGCTTCTGTACCAGCGTGCCCCCCACCAACGACAATCACATCATATAGTTCACGATAAATCATATAAACCTTTTACATTATACTAAAATCAAAACGATCTATTGTACCTGAAAAAAGAAGATCCTAGAAAAGCTATTTTGAAGATCAAAACGAATTTGGTGATCCTATATAAATAAGATCTTTATATAGAGATCTTTATTATTGTTTTTATTAGGGCGATAGTGAAATATGGATAAGTAGATAAAATTCAGTAGAAACAATAAGTTAAAATAGATCTAAAATTGTATAAAAGGATCAGAACACAAGGATCTTTGTTGTGAATAAGATCACGATTTATCCACAGATCATTTTTACACTGAAATTATCCTAGAATAGATCTCAAGTTAATGACAGTTTTATTATAAGTTATCCACAGGGGAATGGTGGTGTATCTCAGCGAAAAGTTGCAAAAGCTAAGGGTTATCTTACCGCTTTTCTTGCTTCAATTGCTTAAGGTTATTTATAATGTAGCAAAGATTGACAATATTTTAAGGAGAACTTAATGTTTAACGCCAAACGCCAAACGCCAAACGCCAAACGCCAAACGCCAAACTAGTCTAATTTTCCCCTCTTTTATTCATCTGCTTGGCATATTCCTATTTTTAGGAGCTGCCTGATGCAAGTGAAATCCAAACAGCGAGTTGCTGACTTCGGTGAAGTTTATACCAATGAACGAGAAGTTAATGCAATGCTTGATCTTGTTAAAGATCAAGTTATAGATCCAGACAAAACCTTTCTTGAACCAGCTTGCGGTACAGGTAATTTTCTCGTTGCTATTTTGACGAGAAAGCTTAATGCGGTAGCTAAAAAGTATAGAAAAATCCAACTAGACTATGAACGTAATGCAATTTTATCAGTGAGTAGTTTATATGGCATAGAACTTTTGCCTGACAACGTTCAAGAATGCCGTAAGCGTTTGTTTGATACTTTCTCAGCTCTTTATCAAAGTCAATATCCAAAAAGCTACAAAACGAAATGTTTAAATTCAGTGAATTACTTACTAGAAAAGAACATTCTATGTGGTGATGCTCTTTCATTAAAAACAGATAAAGGCGATAGCATTATTTTTACAGAATGGAGTTTGATCTGTAATGAATTTAAACGCCGAGATTATATCTATCAAGATTTAGTTTACAACCTTAGTGATCTCCCTCTTTTCTCTGATGAAGGCGAACCAGCTTTTATTCCACAAGCGATCAAAGATGATTATCCACTTGTACATTTTTTGGAGCTAAATAATGAATAATTTATCCAATATTAACTATAACCCTGACGTTTTAAGCTGTTTAGCCAATTTATCAAATGATGAAGTGTTTACACCGCCAGTTATTGTTAATCAAATGCTAGATCGTTTACCTGCAGAATTGTGGCAAAACAAAGAGGCTAAGTTTTTAGATCCTGTATGTAAATCAGGCGTTTTTTTAAGAGAAATTGCTAAGCGGTTAATTAAAGGACTTGAATTGCAAATTCCTGATTTACAAGAGCGATTAAACCATATTTATAGCCAGCAACTTTATGGTATTGCGATTACAGAGCTGACAGCCTTACTTTCACGCCGTAGTGTGTATTGTAATAAAAGGGCTAACGGCGAATATTCCATTTGTACTATTTTTAAAAATGAAGAAGGCAATATTTTTAAACCGAAAACAGAGCATAGTTGGGCAGATAGAAAATGTAGCGAATGTGGAGCAAGCCAAGAAGTTTATGATCGTATTACCCTTGAAAATCACGCCTATGCGTTTATTCACCAAAATGGCCGAGAAAAATTGGGATTAGAGAAGATGAAATTTGATGTAATTATTGGCAATCCGCCGTATCAATTAAGTGACGGAGGTGCACAAGCAAGTGCGGCTCCGATTTATCACAAGTTTATTCAACAAGCCAAAAAGTTAAACCCTAATTACCTTATTATGATTACGCCATCTCGTTGGTTTGCCGGTGGAAAAGGGTTAGATGATTTCCGTGATGAGATGTTAAATGATAAACATATTAAAGAAATTCATGATTTTCCTAATGCGGCAGATTGTTTTCCTGGAGTAGAAATAAAGGGAGGCGTAAACTACTTTATTTGGGATAGGAGCTATAACGGCGATTGTTTAATTTCTACTTATGACAATAATAATTTATTTTCTCAAATGCAAAGACCCTTAAAAGAAAATGGATTGGATATTTTTATCCGTTATAACGAGAGTATTTCTATTTTAAGGAAAGTATTGGCTTTTAATGAAAAAAGTTTTAGTGAGTTTGTTAGTTCTAGAAAACCATTTGGTTTGGCTACAAATATTAAAGGAAACTCAAATCCCTATAGTAAATCAGGGAATATAAGACTATATCAAAATAAAGGAATCGGATATTTTTTAAGAGAAAATATATTAGTTAATAAAAGTTGGCTTGATAAAGATAAAGTAATTATGCCTTATGCTGTAGGATCTGGAGATAGTAAGACAGACTATGTAAAACCTATTTATGCAGGAGTAGGTTCAGCTTGTACAGAAACGTATCTAGTAGTTGGTCCATTTAAAAATAAAGTAACTTGTGAAAATGTAATGAGCTATATCAATACTAGATTTTTTCATTTTATGCTTACTTTAAGAAAGAATACTCAACATACGACTAAATTAACATATCAGTTTGTTCCTATCCAAGATTTTTCTGAATCTTGGTCTGATAAAAAACTTTACGAAAAATATCAATTAACCCAAGAAGAAATTGAATATATAGAAATGATGGTATTACCTAATAAAGATTTAAATGATAGTTAAAATTAAAGTGATAGATAGAGATAAGATACTAGCGTCCGTAAAATAATTTGTAAATTTCTATGAAAAATTAACCGCTTGTATGAATGTTTTAAACGGACACTAGTATGGTGTTCCTACAAATAATTTGATATTAGATAATAAAAGAGTTTCCAATGAATACACAATTAACCAACAGTGAAAAAATCCAATTTTCAGAATTAAACCCACCCCGTATTTATGTTTATTCCGATAGCCATTTTAAAGACTGTTTAAAAATAGGCTATACCACCCGACAGAAAGTAGAAGAGCGAGTTCGTGAGCAATATCCAATTAAAACGCCAGAACAAACGTGGAAAATAGAATTAGATGAATTTGCTATTCGAGATAATGGCAGTTTATTTAAAGATTTTGATCTACATAAGGTATTGAAGAAGAATGGTGTCCGTCAGGTAAATGGAGAATGGTTTGAATGTAGTTTAGATGATGTGAGAGCAGCATTATTAGAAGTAAAAAGTGGCAAAGCTAATCGACAAAAACGCACTCTCTCTTTTGGTATGCGCCCTGAACAAGTTGATGCAGTCAATAAAACTCGTCAATACTTTGAAAGTTTTAAGCGAGAAAAAGCAAATAAAGGTAAATCTCCCCGTTTTTTGTGGAATGCCAAAATGCGATTTGGTAAAACCTTTGCAACGTATCAATTAGCTAAAGCAATGGGGTGGCAAAAAATTCTGATTTTAACGTTTAAGCCCGCAGTACAAGATGCCTGGCAAGAAGATTTGAGTAATCATATTGATTTTGAGCATTGGCAATTTGTTGCAAAAAATGGTCTTGCTTATGACGATGTTGATCCTAATTTACCTTTAGTTTGTTTTGGTTCTTTTCAAGATTATTTGGGCAGAACTAAATCAGGGGCGATCAAACCTAAAAATGAATGGGTTCACGAAAAAAATTGGGATTGTGTTGTTTTTGATGAATATCATTATGGGGCTTGGCGAGAAAATGCTAAAGATTTGTTTGATGGTGAAGAAGATAAAAAAGAACTGAATTTTGCTGAAAGCGATGATTTGAAAGACTTTGATGAAGATCTACTACCTATTACTACCGATCATTATCTCTATCTTTCGGGTACGCCATTTAGAGCAATTTCATCAGGGGAATTTATTGAGGAACAGATTTTTAACTGGACTTATTCTGATGAGCAAAAAGCGAAGGAGGAATGGCAAGAAAAGCAGGGGAAAAACCCTTATTTATCTTTGCCTAAAATGGTAATGATGACTTATCAATTACCAGATTCCTTGCGTGATGTGGCACGAAAAGGGGAATTCAATGAATTTGACTTAAACCATTTTTTTGAAGCAAAAGGAAGTGGTGAAGATGCCCGTTTCTTATATCAAAATGAAGTGCAAAAATGGTTAGATTTTATTCAAAATAAATTGCCTGAATTGACAGTGGATACGCTAAAAATGGGGCAAAAGAAACCTAAAATGCCATTTTCTGATGTTGATTTATTAGGTAATTTATTGCATACCTTTTGGTTTTTACCTAACGTTGCAAGTTGTTATGCAATGCGGAATTTATTGGCTCAAAAACAAAATCAGTTTTTTCATCAATATGAGATAGTTGTTGCAGCGGGAACACAAGCTGGAATTGGGCTAGCGGCTTTACCTCCAGTGCAAGATGCAATGACAAAGAACCCGCTTGCAACAAAAACAATTACGCTATCTTGTGGAAAATTAACTACAGGGGTCTCTGTTCCTTCTTGGACAGGAATTTTGATGTTGCGTAATTCATCAAGCCCTGAAACTTATTTTCAGGCAGCATTCCGTGTACAAACCCCTTGGGTGTTAAGAGGTTATGATGATAATGATCCAAATAATGAAGAAATATTAAAAGAACAATGCTATGTTTTTGATTTTTCTCCTGATAGGGCATTACGTCAAATTGCGGAATATAGTTGTCGTTTAGATACTATTAATACTAATCCTGAGCAGAAAGTGGCTGAATTTATTCATTTTTTACCCGTTCTTGCTTATGATGGTAGTTCAATGAAGCAAATTGATGCTGAAGGTGTACTAGATATTGCAATGAGTGGTACTACTGCAACGCTATTAGCTCGCCGTTGGGAGAGTGCATTACTCGTTAATGTAGATAATAATACTTTAGTCCGTATAAAAGAAAATGAACAAGCAATGAAAGCATTAGCTAACATTGAAGGATTTCGTTCTTTAAATCAAGATATCGAAACTATTATCAATAAATCAGACGCAGTTAAGAAAGCTAAAAAAGAGAAAGGAGATGATCTTACTGGTAAAGAGAAAACAGAAATTTCAGATGCAGAGAAAGAGTATAAATCTTTGCGTAAACAAATTCAGGAAAAGTTAATCAAATTTGCCACTCGAATTCCAGTATTTATGTATTTAACCGATTATCGAGAGCATTGTTTAAGAGATGTAATTACCCAACTTGAACCAAGATTGTTTCAAAAGGTAACGGGCTTAACCCAAAAAGATTTTGAATTGTTAGTGAGTTTAGGGGTATTTAATGAAGCACTAATGAATGATGCTGTATTTAAATTTAAACGCTATGAAAATGCAAGCTTAGAATATACTGGTATTGTTCGTTATTCTGATTTAATCGGTTTATATAATACAGTTATTACTCAGCAAGATGCACAGAAAATAATGAGGTTGTAAAAAATATATAAAATCTGACCGCTATTTGAATGTTTTTTCTTGGTTTTGTTCTGTTTTTCATCAAATGGTCAGTTTTTCCGATTTTTTTGCAATTTTTCTGAAAAAAACACTTGCGTTGTTTTCGGATTTCCCTATAATGTGCACCACACAACGACGCACTGTTGTGAACGAATTAAGTTATGCGGTGCGTCGTTCTTTTTTGCTCTTTAACAATATATCAGACAATCTGTGTGGGCACTTGTTGATGATTGATTTTGAAAATATTATTTAATTTTGAAGTCTTGATAAGTGCTTAACTAGAAATTCATTTTTCTCTTTAATTGACTTTAAGTTGATTATGGAGTGCGATTTTAGAGTCAGTATTTATTGAGCGATTAAACTTTTTAAATTGAAGAGTTTGATCATGGCTCAGATTGAACGCTGGCGGCAGGCTTAACACATGCAAGTCGAACGGTAGCAGGAAGAAGCTTGCTTCTTTGCTGACGAGTGGCGGACGGGTGAGTAATGCTTGGGAATCTGGCTTATGGAGGGGGATAACTACGGGAAACTGTAGCTAATACCGCGTAAAATCTTCGGATTAAAGGGTGGGACCGTTTGGCCACCTGCCATAAGATGAGCCCAAGTGGGATTAGGTAGTTGGTGGGGTAAAGGCCTACCAAGCCGACGATCTCTAGCTGGTCTGAGAGGATGACCAGCCACACTGGAACTGAGACACGGTCCAGACTCCTACGGGAGGCAGCAGTGGGGAATATTGCACAATGGGGGGAACCCTGATGCAGCCATGCCGCGTGAATGAAGAAGGCCTTCGGGTTGTAAAGTTCTTTCGGTGATGAGGAAGGCAATTAGTTTAATAGACTAGTTGATTGACGTTAGTCACAGAAGAAGCACCGGCTAACTCCGTGCCAGCAGCCGCGGTAATACGGAGGGTGCGAGCGTTAATCGGAATGACTGGGCGTAAAGGGCACGCAGGCGGTAACTTAAGTGAGATGTGAAAGCCCCGGGCTTAACCTGGGAATTGCATTTCATACTGGGTTGCTAGAGTATTTTAGGGAGGGGTAGAATTCCACGTGTAGCGGTGAAATGCGTAGAGATGTGGAGGAATACCGAAGGCGAAGGCAGCCCCTTGGGAATATACTGACGCTCATGTGCGAAAGCGTGGGGAGCAAACAGGATTAGATACCCTGGTAGTCCACGCTGTAAACGATGTCGATTTGGGGATTGGGTTTTATACTTGGTGCCCGAAGCTAACGTGATAAATCGACCGCCTGGGGAGTACGGCCGCAAGGTTAAAACTCAAATGAATTGACGGGGGCCCGCACAAGCGGTGGAGCATGTGGTTTAATTCGATGCAACGCGAAGAACCTTACCTACTCTTGACATCCAGAGAACCTTATAGAGATATGAGGGTGCCTTCGGGAACTCTGAGACAGGTGCTGCATGGCTGTCGTCAGCTCGTGTTGTGAAATGTTGGGTTAAGTCCCGCAACGAGCGCAACCCTTATCCTTTGTTGCCAGCGATT